>JAEYPG010000688.1 GCA_023410975.1 Pseudomonadota bacterium | reverse complement strand
CCCCAGGCTGGCCGATGTCGCCCTCCACCGGCACGCCTTCCAGCGCCAGGTCCGCGACGCGGCCCTTGACGCGGTAGTGCCTGGGCTGCTCCAGCGGCCCGTCCCAGCGGGCTTCCAGCGCGGTGACGATGCCCTCGGGCGCCAGCGAGCGCAGTCGCGCCTCCACCCCCTCGGGCAGCGGCACGCGGGTGGCCAGCCGCGCCAGCAGGGCCAGGTCCAGCCGCTCGGCGTCCAGCTCACCGCCGGGCTGGGCGCCCCGGCGCAGGTGCAGCCGCGTGTCGCCGGCAGGCCACTGCAGCCCGTCGTCGGTGGTGAAGCCCAGCTGCTGGGCGCGCAGCGTCAGGTCCTTGCCGTCGCGCTGCGCCGTCAGCCGCCCCTGCAGCTGTGCCAGCGCCAGCGGCTCGTGTTCGGGCAGGCGCAGGCTCAGATCGCGCAGCGCCAGGTCCAGCGTGACTTCGCGCGCATCGCCGCGGTCGATCTCCACCCAGGCGCGCAGCATGCCCTGCCCGCCGCGAATCTCCGCCGGCAGCGTGGCGAGCTGCTGCAGCGGCACGAAGTCGACGGCGGGCAAGTCCGCGTGCAGCGTGCCGCGCCAGCGCTTGACGTCCGAAGCGCGCGCGAGCAGCGGCTGCTTGAAGCGGCCCTGCACCGACCAGCGCTGGCCCCAGGCGGGCGGGGGCGTGAAGTCCAGCCGCAGCTCGTGGCGGCGCAGCCCGTTGCGCAGCAGCAGCAGCACGTCGCTGACCTCCACGGGCGCGGCGCCGCGCAGCTCGTCGGTCCAGCGCACGCGTGCGTTGCGCACCAGGAATTCAGGCTGGGCGAAGAACCAGTCGGCCAGCGCGGTGTCGTTCTTGCTGCCTGGGGCGTCGCTGGTGATCGGCAGGCCGGCCACGTGGAGGCGGCCCTGCGCGTCGCGTCGCAGCTCCAGCTGCGCGTCCTCGATCACCAGCTGCTCCAGGCGCAGCCGCAACGCCAGCAGCGAGCGCGCGGACACGGCGGCCGATACGCGCGGCAACCGCAGCGCCTCGCGCTGCTGCGCGTCCAGCAGCACCACGTCGTGCAACTCCAGCGCTGGCACCCAGCCGCCGCCGCGGGTCTGGATGTCGCCGATGCGCACCGGTACACCGAGCGAACGGCTGGCGTAGGACTCGATGCGCGGCAGCCATTCGCTGGCGTGGGGCAATATGACCCAGTGCAGGACGGCCACGGCGAGCAGCAGTAGGCTCCACGCCGCGATCAAGAGACCCGCTGCCAGCCGCAGGCCCCAAGGCCAACGCGAGCGGCTGCGGGCGACGGGATCGGGGGGGATTGGAGGCATGTCGGAATGCCCGCCGGGTGTTCGGCGCGACAGGTACAACAGGTGATCGGGAACCGGACGCCAGCGCGGTCGGTTCTCCGGGGCCGCTCCAAGACCCGATCAATCTAGCACACGGGGTTTTGCCGGCACGATGGCTTCCGTTTCTCCAACTTCGACCGTTGAACCGCCCTTGGCGGAACACAGCCGTTTCGTGCAGCGCGTGCGTCGCCGCCATGCCGACCTGCTTCCCTTGCTGGCACAGGGCGTGCCCGACGGCGCCAGCATCCAGTCCCTGATCGAAGCCCTTGCCGCCACCGGCCGCCCGCTGGCCTCGGCCCTGCGCATCGCGCGCCAGCTGGTGCTGGAGCGGCTGGCGGTGCTGGACGTGGAGCAGCACGCGCGGCTGGAAGACGTCACCAGCGCCATGACGGCACTGGCCGAAACCACGCTGGAGGCGGCGCTCGCGGAGGCGCGCGCGCAGGAGTCCGAGCGCCACGGCCAGCCGCGCACCGCGGCCGGCGAGCCGATCGAGTTCTGGATCGTGGGCATGGGCAAGCTCGGCGGGCGCGAGCTCAACGTCTCCTCCGACATCGACCTGATCTACGTGTACGAGGAGGACGGCGAGACCGACGGCGCGGTGCCCATCTCCGCGCACGAGTACTTCGCCAAGGTGGCCAAGCGGCTGTACGCGCTCATCGGCGACACCACGGACGACGGCTTCGTCTTCCGCGTGGACCTGGCGCTGCGGCCCAACGGCAACTCCGGCCCGCCGGTGGTGAGCCTGGCGATGCTGGAGACCTACTTCTATGCGCAGGGCCGCGAGTGGGAGCGCTTCGCCTGGCTCAAGAGCCGCGTGGTGGCGCCGCGCGCGGCCGTCACCAGCGGGCGCGCGCTGCAGCTGCGCGACCTGGTGACGCCCTTCGTGTACCGGCGCTACCTGGACTACGGCGTCTTCGAGGGCCTGCGCCAGCTGCACCTGCGCATCCGCGAGGAAGCCCAGCGCCGCGCCGCGGGCCGGCCCGAGCGCGCCAACGACGTGAAGCTCTCGCGCGGGGGCATCCGCGAGATCGAGTTCATCGTGCAGCTGCTGCAGGTGGTGCGTGGCGGGCAGTTCCCGGAGATCCGCACCCGCTCCACGCTGCGCGCGCTGCAGAAGCTCACCGCGCACGGGCTGATGGCCCCGGCCACCGCCGAGCGGCTGGCGCAGTCCTACACCTTCCTGCGCCGCGTCGAGCACCGCATCCAGTTCCTGGACGACCAGCAGACGCACCTGCTGCCCACCGCCGATGGCGACCTGGGCTGGATCGCGCGCAGCATGGAGCTCGCCTGCAGCGCCGACGCCTGCGAGCTGCTGGACCGACTGGGCGAGACGCGCGAGTTCGTGGCGCTGGAGTTCGACGCCCTGCTGCACGACGGCCGCAGCCCGCCCACCCGCGGCAACGGCTGCCGCAGCTGCGGCGGCACGCCGCTGCCGGTGGACGACGAGACCTTCCTGGGCAAGCTGCCGGGCGAGCTGGGTCAGCGCGTGCGCCAGTGGGTGCAGCAGCCCAAGGTGCAGGCGCTGCGTGAGGACAGCAAGCTGCGCCTGGCACGGCTGGTGCAGCGCGCGGCCCAGGCCATGGAGCAAAAGAGCTGCACGCCGGAGGCGGCGCTGCGCTTCATCGACTGGCTGGAGCCGCTGATGCGGCGCGAGAGCTACTTCGCGCTGCTGGTGGAGCGGCCCGAGGTGCAGGCGCGGCTGCTTCGGCTGCTGGGTCTGGCGCGCTGGCCGATGCGCTACCTGATGCGCCATCCAGGCGTGATCGACGAGCTGGCGGACCGCCGCATCATCGACCAGCGCTTCGACCCCATCGGCTTCGCGCGCGAGCTCGACGAGCGCCACGCCGCCTGGGAGCGCTCGGGCCAGGCCGACGAGGAGTCGCTGCTCGACACCCTGCGCCGCGCCCACCATGCCGAGGTGTTCCGCACCTTGGTGCGCGACGTGGAAGGCCACATCACCGTGGAGCAGGTGGCCGACGACCTCTCGGCGCTGGCCGACGCGGTGCTGGAGCGCACGCTGCACTGGGGCTGGCACCACCTGCGCAAGAAGCACCGCGAGGTGCCGCAGTTTGCCGTCATCGCCTACGGCAAGCTCGGCGGCAAGGAGCTGGGCTACGGCAGCGACCTGGACGTGGTCTTCCTCTTCGACGACGAGGACGAGGGCGCCGCGGAGACCTACGCCGGCTTCGTGCGCAAGCTCATCACCTGGCTGACGCTGCGCACCTCGGCCGGCGAGCTGTTCGACATCGACACCGCGCTGCGGCCCAACGGCAATTCCGGGCTGCTGGTGACCTCGCTGCAGGCCTTCGAGCGCTACCAGCTCGGCCGCGGCAGCAACACGGCCTGGACCTGGGAGCACCAGGCGCTCACGCGCGCGCGCTTCTCGGCCGGCGACCCGTCCATCGGTGTGCGCTTCGAGGAAATCCGCCGCGCGGTGCTCAGCGCGCCGCGCGACGCCGTGGCGCTGCGCCAGGAGGTGCAGTCCATGCGCGACAAGATGCGCGCCGCGCGTCCGGTGAAGGACGGGCTCTTCGACGTCAAGCACAGCCCGGGCGCCATGGTGGACGCGGAGTTCGCGGTGCAGTTCCTGGTGCTGGCCCATGGCGAGCGCCATCCGGAGCTGCTGGACAACGTGGGCAACATCGCGCTGATGTTGCGCGCGCAGGACGCGGGACTGCTGCCCGCAGGCGTGGGCAGCGCCGCGGCCGCCGCCTACCGCGAGCTGCGCCGCGCGCAGCACCGCGCGCGGCTGGACGAGCAGCCCACGCAGTTCCCGCCCGAGCAGTTCAAGGAGCCGCGCGACGCGGTGTTGGCCTTGTGGCACGCGGTCTTTGATTGAAGCGGCGGAACCCGTTGGGCGCTTTCTCCGAGGCCTCCCGTGCGCGGGAGGCCTCGGCGTCTTCGGGAGCCGCTTTCGACGGTCCTGGACGGACGGAGGGCGCTGCGGAGCGCCAGCCCGGTCATGCCTGGCTGGCGTTGTGCGCGGCGCTGGCCTTGGGCGCCTGTGCCGCCTACGTCCTCCTGCCGCCCGCGGCGCTGGACATCCAGCCCGACCGCTGGCTGCGCGAGCCCTGGCGGCTGTGGACGGCGGCCTGGGTGCACTGGACGCCGTTGCATCTGGCGGCCAATGCCGCCGGCGCGGCGGCATTGGCGCTCTATGGCCGGGCCGCGGCCTTGGGCCGGCGCCATGCGCTGGGCGCCTTCATCGCCTGGCCGCTGACGCACCTGCTGCTGGTGCTGTGGGGCGCGTCCGGGCTGATGCACTACGGTGGGCTGTCGGGCGTGCTGCACGCCGGCGTGGCGCTGGCCAGCACCGCGCTGCTGACGCGGCGCGGGCTGCACCGTGCGGTGGGCGCGGCGGTGTGGGCGGGCCTGCTGCTGAAGCTGGTGTGGGAGTCGCCCTGGGGGCCGCGGCTGGCGGCGCCGGGAGCGGCGGGATGGGATTTCGCCGTCGCGACGCGTGCGCATGCGGCGGGCGTACTGGCCGGGCTGCTGTGCGCCCTGGCCGTGGAATGGCATGAGCGACAGAAAAACAAACCTTGATGCCCGCGCCGTGGCCGGCATCGTGCTGTGCTGCGGGCTGTGGGGCCTGAACCAGGTGGCGACCAAGGTGGCGCTGGCGGAGATCGCGCCGCTGCTTCAGGCCGGGCTGCGTTCACTGGGCGCGGCGCTGCTGGTGGCGCTGTGGTCGCGGGCGCGGGGCCAGGCGCTACGGGGTACTGCGCCGGTGGGCGCCTGGCGCGGCGGACTGCTGGCCGGGGCGCTGTTCGCGGCGGAGTTCGGCTGCATCTTCGTCGGGCTGCAGTACACCAGCGCCTCGCGCATGGTGGTGTTCGTGTACCTCGCGCCCTTCGTGGTGGCGCTGGGCATGCCGCTGATCGCGCGCGCCGAGCGGCTGTCGCGGGTGCAGGCGGCAGGACTGCTGGTGGCTTTCGCGGGCGTGGCCTGGGCTTTCGGCGAGAGCTTCAACGGGCTGGCGACGGCCGGCTCGCGCCAGTGGCTGGGCGACGCCTTGGGCGTGCTGGCGGCGCTTCTGTGGGGCTGCACCACGCTGTCCATCCGCGCCACGCGGCTCTCTGCCGCCCCTGCGGAAGTGACGCTGCTCTACCAGCTCGGCGTTTCGGGCGTGCTGCTGCTGGCGGCTTCGACGTTGGCCGGCGAGCCCTGGCCGGCGCGCGTGGGCGCGCTGTCGCTGGCGATGATGGCCTTCCAGACCGTGGTGGTGAGCTTTGCCAGCTACCTGCTGTGGTTCGAGCTGCTGCGCCGCTACCCGGCGACCAAGCTCTCCGCCTTCACGCTGCTCACGCCGCTGGCCGGCCTGCTGGCCGGCGTCGCGCTGCTGGACGAACCGCTCACCGCGCGGCTGCTGGTGGCGACGGCGGCCGTGTGCGTGGGCATTGCGGCCGTGAACCGGCGACCACGCTGAAAAAAGAAAGCACCCCCACAGGGGCGCCGTGCTGACGCTTGGCAGTCGTCTGGGTTCAGGCTTCGGCCGATGCCGTATCGGCCGGTGCCGCCAGCTTCTGCGCCATTTCCTTGCGGAAGCGGTTGAGCGCCTGGACGTTCGGAAATTCGCGGCCCATGAGCAGGCTCATGTTGTGCAGGATGCGCTCCACGACCTTGCCTTCCCAGGCGGCGTCGAACTGGATCTGCTTGTCCAGCCACTGCTCCAGCCAGTCGGGGTCGGGCAGGCGGCTTTGTACCGTGTCGCGCGGGAACAACTTCTCGTTGACATGGAGGTTCGTCGGGTGCAGCGGCTGCGAGGTGCGGCGGGCGCTGGCCATGAGCACGCCCACCTTGGCGAAGGCCAGGCGCGCTGCATCGCCGTGCTGCACCAGCGCCCGCTTCATGTAGCGCAGATAGGCGCCTCCATGGCGGGCCTCGTCGCGGGCCAGCGTCTCGTAGATGGCCTTGATCACCGGCTCGGTGTGCCACTCGGCCGCGCGGCGGTACCAATGGTTCAGGCGGATTTCGCCGCAGAAGTGGAGCATCAGCGTCTCCAGCGGCGGCGCCGGGTCGAACTCGAAACGCACCTCGTGCAGTTCGGCCTCAGTGGGCATCAGGTCGGGACGGAAGCGGCGCAAATACTCCATCATCACCAGGGAGTGCTTCTGCTCCTCGAAGAACCACACGCTCATGAAGCCGCAGAAGTCGCTGTCGCCGCGGTTGTCGCGCAGGAACATCTCGGTGGCCGGCAGCGCCGCCCACTCGGTGATGGCGTTCATCTTGATCGTGTGCGCCTGCTCCTCGCTCAACTGCGCAGCATCAAAGCGGTCCCAGGGAATGTCCGTGTCCATGTTCCAGCGGACGGCTTCGAGTTGCTTGAAGAGTTCGGGATAGAGCATGGCGAATGACATTTCCTAAGACGAGCGGTTTTTGGGCAGAACCGCGAATTCTAGAGGGGCTCCCTGATAACCCTATGGCAACTCCTATACCGCTAGTTCTCTTTCGCGTCTGATGCCAATCAATGACCTGCTTTGCCAAATTCTCGTTGCAGCGGCGATGCAAAGGTAACGGTGCATCACAGTGGTGGAACCGGGCATGTGGTGTGTTGTCTCATGTCCGTGCCGATGCTGTTGAAGGTGCTCAGCATGGCACCTGGTTTTTCTGCCCTGCCGCCCGCCGGTACCGCCGGCTGCAATCCCGTAAGCGCTTCTCCTCCTCCCTCCCTCCCTCGTTCGCTACGGGGCGCGGCACGGCAGTCTTTATGAGCCACGGGGCACCGCTCGACGCGGTGCCCCGTTTTTCTTTCCAGGCAGTGGTAGGGCGAGCGCGTCAGTGGCTCAAAGCCAGCCCTTGCGCTTGAAATACCAGAACGGCGTGATGACGCTGAAGAGCATCAGCGCCAGCGCGAAGGGGTAGCCCATTTCCCACTCCAGCTCGGGCATGAACTTGAAGTTCATGCCGTAAAGGCTGGCAATGAGCGTGGGCGGCAGCAGCGCTACCGAGGCCACCGAGAAGATCTTGATGATCTTGTTCTGGTTGATGTTGATGAAGCCGACGGTGGCGTCCATCAGGAAGTTGATCTTGTCGAACAGGAATGCCGTGTGGCTGTCCAGCGAGTCGATGTCGCGCAGGATCTGGCGCGCCTCCTCGAACTGCTCGGCATTGAGCATGCGGCTGCGCATGAGGAAGCTCAGCGCGCGGCGCGTGTCCATGACGTTGCGGCGGATGCGGCCGTTGAGGTCCTCCTCGCGCGCAATGGCCGTGAGCGCCTCGCCGGCGGCGGCGTCGTTGACCTCCTGCCGCAGCACGCGCTGGCTGACCTTTTCCAGGTTGTCGTAGATGCTCTCCAGCGCATCGGCGCTGTACTCGGCATCGGCGTCGTAGAGCTTGAGCAGCACGTCCTTGGCATCCTCGATCAGGGCCGGGATGCGCCGCGCCCGCAGGCGCAGCAACCGGAACACCGGCAGATCTTCGTCGTGAACCGAGAACAGCACGTTATCGCGCAGGATGAAGGCCACGCGCACGCTGCGCGAGCCCTGCTCGTCATGACTCTTGTCAGCGTCGATGAGGAAGTCCGAGCGCATGTGCAGCTCGCCGTTG
This sequence comes from Pseudomonadota bacterium, assembly GCA_023410975.1. GTDB lineage: Bacteria > Pseudomonadota > Gammaproteobacteria > Burkholderiales > Burkholderiaceae_C > Azohydromonas. The sequence goes on along the minus strand of JAEYPG010000688.1, from coordinate 17,275 downwards.
TCCTCTTCGTAGAAACGCGCCGACTCCTCCAAGTCCTCGTCCACGATGTCGGCGGGCAGCACCAGGCCGAAGCGGGCATGGATCCAGGCTTTTTCCTCTTCGGTAGGTTCTTCCAGATCGACCCACACCGGCTTGAGGCCGTTCAGCGGTGCGGGGTCGTGCAGTTCTTCCTGCAGCAACCGGCCTTTGAGCTTGCCGGCTTCCAACGTGAACACATTGAGCATCTGCCCATCTCCAACGACGCATGTGTGCGGGGCGCCGTGCGTGCCAGAAGGCGGTGCGCCGGGCCCGTCGAGGTTGTGAAAACCGCCTCACCCCTCGTGGGTCCGCCAGGCGGTCACGCGTCGGAGTGGACGGTCACCGAGGATGACTTCGGTCCAATGCCGTCTCCGTAAAAGGGACCCGCGAATTATCTCACCGGCCCCAGGGGACCTCCGCCCCAGGCGGCATGCGCAATCGCACGCAATTCACGCGCAAGCACCAGGCCGTCGCCCTCGCGCACGCCGGGTGATCGGGACAGCGCGCGCGCCAGCAGCGCTGACAGCGCCTCCGGCAGCTCGGGGCGCAGCGCGCGCAGCGGTTGCGGTTCCTCGCGCGCGATGGATTGCAGCAACTGGCCCAGCGACTCGCCTTCATGCGGCAGCCGTGCGGTCAGCAGCTGGAACACCATCGCCGCCAGCGCATAGAGGTCGCTGCGCGCATCGGCGCCGGCGCCGGCCAGCAGTTCCGGCGCCATGTACGCCGGCGTGCCCAGCAGCAGCCCGCTGCGCGTGCGCGCGGCGTCATGCAGCCGAGCCAGGCCGAAATCGGTGAGCTTGAGCTGGTCCGAGGGCAGGTCCAGCATGACGTTGGCGGGCTTGACGTCGCGATGCAGCACGCCCTGGCGATGTGCATGGGCCAGCGCCTCGGCCACGCGTGCGCCGATCTCCAGCACCAGCGGCTCGGGCAGCAGCCGCGCCGGCTGCGTGTAGCGCGTGATGTCGCAGCCAGGCAGCAGTTCCATCACCAGGTAGCCCAGGCCCCCGGCCTGGCCGGCGTCGAACACTTGCACGATGTCCGAATGGTGCAGCCGCCGTGCCGCTTCGGCTTCAGCCAGGAAGGCCTGCTGCAGGTCCCGCGCCGAGGCCGCGTCGCTCTCTTGGAGCACCAGCGTCTTGAGCGCGCGCGGAGCGCCGCTGGCGGCGTCATGGGCCAGGTACACGGCACCCAGGGCGCCGCGGCCGATGAGGCGCTCGATGCGCAGGCCCGCGAACAGCATGCCCGGCATAAAGCCTTCGGTTGTTGGCAGCGGCGGCACGGCGGGCTGTTCGCGCCGCCGCCGCCACCATGCCGTCAGCTCCCATGCCATGTGCTGCCTGCCCCTGCTGCTCAGCTCGGGGCACCTTAGCATGCGCTGGGGTGCGGCCGAGCGCGCAAGGCGGCGCTCCCGGCGGGTTTTCAGTCGCTGAGCGTGAGCACCAGGCTCAGGCCTGAGGTCACCGCGATGGGCACCGTCCAGCGGTCCTGCGTCGTGGGGGTTTCGACAAGCTCCGCCGGCAGCACCTCATGGACATGGCCCACGCGGGGCCGGCGGGCGTCGATCATGCGCAGGCTGCGTCCGTGGCGCAGTTGCAGCTGCTGCGCCACTTCCGGCAGCGGCCGCCGTGCCACCAGCGTATCGATGCGCGTGCCCAAGAGCTGCGGACGCAATTCGTCGAAAAGCTGCGCAGCCCAGCGCGCGCGCCATTGCTCGCGGCTGCTGTGTGCCACCCACTTGCTGACACGGTGCGTGAGCTTGGGCGCGCAGCCCACCAGCATCCAGTGGGTACCGGGTTTTGCCAGTGGCTGCAGCACGCGCAGCGCGTGTGCGGCGTCATCGACGAAAGCAGCGATCTTCTCCATGTGACGCCTCCTGCGATGGCAGCCTCAAGCTGCCGGGGATTGCGAATGCAGCGATGCCGAAGCGCGGCGTGCCGTCCACCAGCCCGCGCCCAGCACGCCAGCCACCAGCACCACGTAGGCAGCGATGCGCGCGGCCAGGTACGGGTCGAACACGGCGTCGAGCAGCGGCTCGCCCACGATCATCTTGGCGGCCGTGAAGGCCAGCACGCCTGCGCCGATGTAGGTGATGGCGGGGAAGCGTTCGACCAGCTTGAGCACCACCGAGCTGCCCCAGACCACGATGGGCACGCTGATGAGCAGGCCGATCACGACCAGATCGAAGGCGCCGTGCGCCGCACCAGCCACGCCCAGCACGTTGTCCACGCCCATGAGGGCGTCGGCAATGACGATGGTGCGCATCGCCCCCCAGAAAGTGTTGGCCTGCGGGCCGCCGTGGCCGCCCTCCTCGTGCTGCGGCGCCAGCAGCTTGTAGGCGATCCACACCAGGCCCAGGCCACCCACGAGCATCAGGCCCGGAATCTTGAGCAGCCACACCACGCCCACCGTCATGAGCGAGCGCATGGCGATGGCGCCAACGGTGCCCCAAAGAATGGCTTTTTTCTGCAGGTGCGTAGGCAGGCTGCGAGCAGCCAGTGCGATGACGATGGCGTTGTCGCCAGCCAGCACGAGGTCGATAAGAACGATGGCGGCCAGGGCTGAAAACCAGGCGGGGGACAGAAACTCCATGGGCTCTCCGAAAGGGACGGTTGCAACAAGACCTGTGCAGACCGTGCGACGGATGAACGCGCGTCAACGCCGATGGAGGAAAAGGCGCCTTCGAGCATCCCGCCACTGGCGGTCTGCGTCGAAGGTCTTGCTCGGCTGGAGTTTTGGTTATGGCCCGGCAGGCCGGAAGCCGATGGCTTCGTATTGACGACCTGCCGATCCGGTGCGCCGCTTCACGAGCCGGTCGCACTGGAGAGCTACTCCCCTTCGGGAAACCTGGATTTCATCAGAGGCAAGCGACGGCATCAAGCTTTTATCGCTGCAGCCTTCGCTTTTCAGGGCCCATTGCTTGGGATCAAGGCGTCTGAAACCGCTTTCTGGAAAGCAAAACGCCCGAGGCGCTGGCGCGCATCGGGCGTCGGAAGCGGCAGCAGAGGGTGCCGGCAGCTCGGTGGACCGCGGCGCGTCTGGCGCGCCGCGGTGGTCATGGGCTTCAGATCCGCTGGGCGGAGGCTTCCTCTTGCGCCTTGGCGGCACGCGAGCGGCGCTGCAGCGCCAGGCCGATGGCCACCACCGCCAGCGCGCCAATGGCACCGGCCACGTTGACCGTGCTGTGCGGCAGTTCGCCGCCCGCCCAGCCCGTGACGGCCGGGTCGGTCAGCAGCATCTCGCCGGCCAGGAAACCCAGCAGTGCCGCGCCCAGCGTGATGATGATTGGGAAGCGCTCCATGACTTTGAGCAACATGGTGCTGCCAAAAATGATCAGCGGGATGCTGACCGCCAGGCCTACCACCAGCAGCACCGTATCGCCCTTGGCGGCAGCGGCCACGGCCAGCACGTTGTCCAGGCTCATCACCAGGTCAGCCACCAGGATGGTGCGGATCGCCGCTGCCATGCCACTGCTGGCGTGCTTGTTCTCCCCTTCCTCTTCGTCCTCATCGAGCATCAGTGTCACGCCGATGTAGACCAGCAGCAGCCCGCCGACGATCTTGAGGTAGGGCAGCGTGAGCATCTTGACCGCGATGAGCGTCAACACGATCCGCATCACGATGGCGGCGGCACTGCCCCAGAAGATGGCCTTCTTCTGCTGGTGCGGCGGCAGCGAGCGCGCAGCCAGGGCGATCACGACGGCGTTGTCGCCCGACAGCAGGATGTTGGCGACGATGATCGATCCGAGGGCTGCCCAAAAGGCGGCAGACATGATTTCCATGGGGCGACGGCGGAAGTGAGGAGGGAAAAAAGAAAGAGGGCCGAAGCCCTCCCGAGCGCTGCCGGAGTGTAGGCAGCGGATCCGCCCTCAGCGTTCGTAATATTACGAACGGGCGCTGCGCGGCCGCCCGCGGCGGCCGCAGTGCACGCGAGTGCTGCTTACAGCAGGGCCTTGAGCAGCTTGCCCATCTCCGACGGGTTGCGCGTGACCTTGAAGCCACACTCTTCCATGATGGCGAGCTTGGCGTCAGCGGTGTCGGCGCCGCCGGAGATCAGCGCGCCGGCGTGGCCCATGCGCTTGCCCGGAGGGGCGGTGACGCCGGCGATGAAGCCGACGATGGGCTTCTTCATGTTGGCCTTGCACCACTGGGCAGCTTCGGCCTCGTCCGGACCGCCGATCTCGCCGATCATGATCACGGCGTCCGTGTCCGGATCGTCGTTGAACATGCGCATCACGTCGATGTGCTTCAGGCCATTGATCGGGTCGCCGCCGATGCCCACGGCCGAGCTCTGGCCCAGGCCGATCTCGGTGAGCTGCGCCACGGCCTCATAGGTCAAGGTCCCGGAGCGGGACACGACGCCGATGCGGCCCTTGCGATGGATATGGCCGGGCATGATGCCGATCTTGATCTCGTCGGGCGTGATCAGGCCGGGGCAGTTGGGGCCCAGCAGCAGCGTTTCCTTGCCGCCGGCGGCGACCTTGGCCTTCATCTTGTTGCGCACTTCCAGCATGTCCCGAACCGGGATGCCTTCGGTGATGCAGATGGCCAGGTCGAGGTCGGCCTCGACGGCTTCCCAGATGGCGGCCGCGGCGCCCGCGGGCGGCACGTAGATCACGCTGACGGTGGCGCCCGTCTCGGCCTTGGCTTCCTTGACGCTGGCGTAGATGGGAATGTCAGCGAACTTCTCGCCGGCCTTCTTGGGGTTCACGCCGGCAACGAAGCATTCCTTGCCGTTGGCGTAGGCCTGGCAGCCCAGGGTGTGGAACTGACCGGTCTTGCCCGTGATGCCTTGGGTGATGACGCGGGTGTCCTTGTTGATGAGGATGCTCATGGGGTGTTCTTCCGAGATTCAGTGCAGGACAGAGCGGATCACTTCACCGCGGCCACGATCTTGGTGGCCGCCTCGGCCATCGTGTCGGCGGAGATGATGGGCAGGCCGGAGTCGGCCAGCATCTTCTTGCCCAGGTCCTCGTTGGTGCCCTTCATGCGCACCACCAGCGGCACCGACAGGTTCACCGCCTTGCACGCGGCGATCACGCCTTCGGCGATGGTGTCGCAGCGCATGATCCCGCCGAAGATGTTGACCAGGATGCCCTTGACTTCCGGGTTCTTCAGCATGATCTTGAAGGCTTCGGTGACCTTCTCGGCCGTGGCGCCGCCGCCCACGTCCAGGAAGTTCGCCGGCTCGCCGCCGAAGAGCTTGATGGTGTCCATGGTGGCCATGGCCAGGCCGGCACCGTTGACCAGGCAACCGATGTTGCCGTCCAGGCTGATGTAGGCCAGGTCGAACTTGGAAGCCTCGACTTCAGCCGGATCCTCTTCGTCCAGGTCGCGGTAGGCCACGATTTCCGGATGACGGAACAGGGCGTTGGAGTCGAAGTTGAACTTCGCGTCCAGGGCCTTGATGTTGCCGTTGCCTTCCAGGATCAGCGGGTTGATCTCGGCCAGGCTGGCGTCGGTGTCCATGTAGCACTGGTACAGGCCCTTGAGCACCTGGACCGCCTGGGCCTGGCTGCCCTCGGGAACGCCGATGCCTTGAGCCAAGTACAGCGCCTGCTCGTCGCTCAGGCCGACGGCGGGCTCGACGAAGACCTTCAGGATCTTCTCGGGCGTGGCGTGAGCCACTTCCTCGATGTCCATGCCGCCTTCGGAGCTGGCCATCATCGCGACCTTCTGCGTGGCGCGGTCGGTCAGCGCGGCGACGTAGTACTCCTTCTTGATGTCGGCGCCTTCTTCGATCAGCAGGCGGCGCACCTTCTGGCCCTCGGGGCCGGTCTGGTGGGTCTTGAGCTGCATGCCCAGGATCTCACCGGCCAGCGTCTTGACTTCCGCTTCGGAGCGCGCAAGCTTGACGCCGCCGCCCTTGCCGCGACCGCCGGCGTGGATCTGCGCCTTCACCACCCAGACATTGCCGCCGAGCTTCTGGGCGGCTTCCACCGCCTCCTGGACGGTGAAGGCCGGGTAGCCGCGCGGCACCGGCACGCCGAACTGGCGCAGCAATTCCTTGCCTTGATATTCGTGGATCTTCATGGGGTGTGACTCTGGGGTGGATGTGTCGGCTCAGACTGTGGTCGCCGGCCGGCCGGGATTGTCGGCACCGTGGGTGCCTGTCCCGCGTGGAGAACACGTAGCGAACGCCTGCCGCGCCAGGTTGCGCCCCCGGGCCGTCACACCGCCGCCATGGAGCACGGCCACACTGCCGCAGCTGGGGCGGCAGGCGGGCTCGTTTCGCAGGAAGGCGGCAGGCATTGGGGCCATGGGACTGCGGCGCTGAAACCCGCGACTGCGGGATTCCTGGGGCCTGGGGCGTGGCAAACGGCGCGCAATGTAGCACGCGCTTCCTGCGGCCAAACTTACGCGAGGGGGTGTGCCCGCTCTCGGTGTCAATCCGTAGCCTTGCTGACCCAGGTCAATCGTCGCTGGCCTGCAGCACGCGGCGAATCACGTCGGCACTGAAGCCCCGCGCAGCCAGGAAGCGCATTTGCTTCGCGCGCGCCGCGGCATCGGCCGGGCGCTCGCCGCCAAACTTGCGCGCCCACACTTCGCGGCAGCGCTCCAGCTCGGTATCGCGCAGCCGCTGCGCTGCCTCGGCGTCCAGCGCCACCCCGTGCTGCGCCAGCTCCTGTCGGATGCGCAGGTTGCCAAAGCGCCCCGCGCGCGCATGCACGCGCGACTCGACGAAGCGCTGCTCCGACAGGTAGCGCTGCGCCTGCAGCCAGTCCAGCAGCACCTCGACGGCGCTTTCGGCCTCGGCCCAGGCCGCGCCCCTGTCCGGGACTGCCTCCGACGCGCCGGAAGAAAAAGCACCCGGCCGGGCAGACGCCAGGCCGGGTGAGCGGTGCAACTCGAATGCGGTAGCCGTGGCGGTCGCGGCTTCGAGCGCCGCGGCGCGCGCGTGCGGCAGCAGCTTGCGCCGCAGCTCGGCGCGGCTGTGCTCGCGCCGCGCCAGCATCGCCAGCGCGCGCGCCTTGAGCGACAGCGCCGGCTTCACGCCGACAACCCGCGGCCCGCCACGTAGGCCTTACTCGGCGTTGGCCGCCGGCGGCGCGGCGCCATCACCGGCGAGCGCGGGCAGCGCGGGAATGCCCATGGCCTCGCGCACCTTGTTCTCGATCTCGTGCGCCACGTCGCGGTTCTCGCGCAGGAACTCGCGCGCGTTGTCCTTGCCCTGGCCGATCTTCTCGCCCTGGTAGGCGTACCAGGCGCCGGACTTGTCGACGATCTTGGCGGCCACGCCCATGTCGATGATCTCGCCCTCGCGGCTGATGCCCTCGCCGTAGAGGATGTCGAACTCGGCGGTCTTGAACGGAGGGCTGACCTTGTTCTTGACCACCTTGACCTTGGTCTCGTTGCCGATGACCTCCTCGCCCTTCTTGATGCTGCCGGTGCGGCGGATGTCCAGGCGCACCGAGGCGTAGAACTTGAGCGCGTTGCCGCCGGTCGTGGTCTCGGGGTTGCCGAACATCACGCCGATCTTCATGCGGATCTGGTTGATGAAGATGACCATGCAGTTGGTCTTCTTGATCGTGGCGGTGAGCTTGCGCAGCGCCTGGCTCATCAGGCGCGCCTGCAGGCCCGGCAGCGAGTCGCCCATCTCGCCCTCGATCTCCGCCTTGGGCGTGAGCGCGGCCACCGAGTCGATGACGATCAGGTCCACCGAGCCCGAGCGCACCAGCGCGTCGGTGATCTCCAGCGCCTGCTCGCCAGTGTCGGGCTGGCTGATGAGCAGCTCCTGCAGGTTCACGCCCAGCTTCTGCGCGTACTGCACGTCCAGCGCGTGCTCGGCGTCGATGAAGGCGCACACGCCGGCCTGCTTCTGCATCTCGGCGATGACCTGCAGCGTCAGCGTCGTCTTGCCCGAGGACTCGGGGCCGTAGATCTCGATCACGCGCCCGCGCGGCAGACCGCCCACGCCCAGCGCGATGTCCAGGCCCAGCGAGCCGGTGGAGACGACCTGGATGTCTTCGATGGCCTCGCCCTCGCCCAGCCGCATGATCGAGCCCTTGCCGAACTGCTTCTCGATCTGGGCCAGCGCCGCCTGCAGGGCCTTGGCTTTTTCGGTGTTGAGTGCCTTCACAGGTGCGTCCATTGATTTCTCCGGTTTCGTGGCCATGATTTTAACGCGGAACTGTATGTTTATACAGGGGTGGAGGGACTTTGCGGGATCGGCCCCCTGGCCGACTCCCTAAAATGAAGACAGTGCCGGCCAGCACAAGGCCGGGGAAGCTGTCAACGAGGAGATAGGGCATGCGCATCCTGATTGCCGAAGACGACCAGGTGCTGGCCGACGGGCTGCTGCGCTCATTGCGCAACAGCGGCTACGCGGTGGATCAGGTCAGCAGCGGCACCGAGGCCGATGCCGCGCTGTCCTCCCACGAGTTCGACCTGCTCATCCTGGACCTGGGCCTGCCCAAGCTCCACGGTTTCGAGGTGTTGCGCAAGCTGCGCGCGCGCGGCAGCGCGGTGCCGGTGCTCATTCTGACCGCGGCCGACGGCATCGAACAGCGGGTCAAGGGCCTGGACCTGGGCGCGGACGACTACATGGCCAAGCCCTTCGCGCTGGCCGAGCTGGAGGCGCGGGTGCGCGCCCTCACCCGCCGCGGCCTGGGCACGGCCTCCAACGTCATCAAGCACGGGCCGCTGTCCTTCGACGCCACCGGGCGCGTGGCCTACATCAACGACCAGATGATCGACCTCTCCGCGCGGGAACTCTCGCTGCTGGAGGTGCTGCTGCAGCGCGCCGGGCGCCTGGTGAGCAAGGACCAGCTCGTGGAGCGGCTGTGCGAGTGGGGCGAAGAGGTCTCGAACAACGCCATCGAGGTCTACATCCACCGCCTGCGCAAGAAGATCGAGCAGGGGCCGATCCGCATCGCCACCGTGCGCGGCCTGGGCTACTGCCTGGAGAAGATCCCCGGCTGATCCGCCGGCGCGCCGCAGGCCGCGGCGCCCGGCCGCCGTGGCGCCCACCATGTTTGCCTCCTCCCGCGAGCAACGCTCCCTCTTCGGCGAGATCCTGGACTGGATGCTCGCGCCGCTGCTGCTGCTGTGGCCGATGAGCGTGAGCATCACCTACCTGGTGGCGCAGGGCATCGCGCACCGCCCCTACGACCGCGACCTGGGCGAGATGGCGCGCACGCTGGCGCGCCGCGTGGTGGTGGAGAGCGAGGCCGGGCGCGCGGTGCTGGCGCCCGAGCGCATCGCCGAAACCCTGGGCGACACGCTGCGCGCCGACGACACGGGGCAGTTCTATTTCCAGGTGCTGGGCACGCACGGCGAGCTGGTGGCCGGCGATCGCGAGCTGCCACCGCCCACCGGCGACGCCGCCCCCGCGGGCGAGCTGCGCTTCCGCGACGACCAGCTGCTCGACGAGCCCGTGCGCGTGGCCTCGGTGCGCCTGGCGCTGCCGGTGGCGCCGGACGAGGAGCCGCCGCTGGTGCAGGTGGCCGAGACGCTGGACCGCCGCTCGCGCCTGGCCACCGAGATCATCAAGGGCGTGATCCTCCCGCAGTTCGTGATCCTGCCCGTGGCGGTGCTGCTGGTGTGGCTGGCGCTGGCGCGCGGCCTGGCGCCGCTCAACGACCTGCAGCGCCGCATCCGCCAGCGCGAGAGCCAGGACCTGAGCCCCATCGACGAGCGCGACGCGCCCGAGGAGGTCACGCCGCTGGTGCGCGCCATCAACGACCTGCTGGAGCGCCTGGACACCTCGATGAAGGCGCAGAAGCACTTCCTGGCCGACGCGGCGCACCAGCTCAAGACGCCGCTGGCGGGGCTGCGCATGCAGGCCGAGCTGGCGCAGCGCGAGATCGACGCCGGCAGCGACACGCAGGCCATCAAGCGCTCGCTGCAGCAGATCGCCTTGTCCAGCCAGCGCGCGGCGCACATGGTCAACCAGCTGCTGTCCATGGCCCGCGCCGAGGACGAGGAGCAGGGCCGGCGCGTGCAGTCCTTCGACCTGGCGCGGCTGGCCACCGAGGCCGTGCACGACCTCGTGCCCAAGGCCCTGGACAAGCGCATCGACCTGGGCTACGAGGGCCCCGAGGACGGCCAGGCGCTGCCGCCGCTGTGCGGCCAGCCGGTGCTGGTGGGCGAGCTGGTGCGCAACCTGGTGGACAACGCGCTGCAGTACACCCCGGCCGGCGGCACGGTGACGGTGCGGGTGCAGATGGACCCCGCCACCGCCGCCGACCCCGTGCAGCCGGTGCTGCTGCTGCAGGTGGAGGACTCGGGCCCCGGCATCGCGCCGGCCGAGCGCGAGCTGGTCTTCCAGCCCTTCTACCGCGCGCTGGGCACCAACGTGGACGGCAGCGGCCTGGGGCTGGCGATCGTGCGCGAGATCGCGCAGCGCCATAACGCCGACATCACGCTGGAAGACACCTACGACCGCGCCACCCACGCCATGCCCGGCACGCGCGTGAGCGTGAGGTTCAGGCTGCCGCCGCAGGAGCTGGCGGACGAGGCGCCCCAGTCCGACCTCTCGGCGCAGAGTGAGCCCCGGGGCGCGGACACGGGCCTGGCGGGCTGACCTCCTGTCCCGTCCGGCCTGGGCCTTTCGACAAGCTCAGCCCGAACGGTATTTTTCGCGGCTCTTCTACGGAAGGTGTGGTCGCCAGCTCAGGACTGCATCAGCCGCCGGCTGCGCGCGATCGACATCAGCATGCCCAGGCTCAGCCCCAGCGTGACCATCGCGGTGCCGCCGTAGCTGATGAAGGGCAGCGGCACGCCCACCACGGGCAGGATGCCGCTGACCATGCCCATGTTGACGAAGGCGTAGGTGAAGAAGCTCATCGAGATCGCGCCAGCCAGCAGCCGCGCGAAGGTGGTGGGCCCCTCGGCGGCGATCATCAGCCCGCGCACGATCAGGAAGATGAAGCCCAGCAGCAGGCTCATCGTCCCCGCCAGCCCGAACTCCTCGGAGAAGGAGGCGAAGATGAAGTCGGTGGTGCGCTCGGGAATGAACTCCAGGTGCGTCTGCGTGCCCTTCATGAAGCCCTTGCCCGTGGTGCCGCCGGAGCCGATGGCGATCATGCCCTGGATGGTGTGGAAACCCTTGCCCAGCGGGTCCTTGCTCGGGTCCAGCAGCGTGCACACGCGGTGCTTCTGGTATTCGCGCAGCACCACCCAGTCCGTCTCGGGCTGGCAGAGCTGCTCCTCGGTGGCGATGATCGCGCCAATGCCCAGCGTGCCGACGATGAGCACGGGCAGGATCAGCCGCCAGCTCAGGCCCGCGAAGAAGATCACGTACAGCCCCGCCGAGAAGATCAGCAGCGAGGTGCCCAGGTCGGGCTGCTTGGCCACCAGCAGGAAGGGCAGCAGCACCAATCCCCAGGCGACGGCGAAGTCGCTGCGCCGCGCCTGCCCCTCGCGCCGATGGAACCACCACGCCACCATCAGCGGCGTGGCGATCTTGAGCATCTCGCTGGGCTGGATCACCACGCCCACGTTGAGCCAGCGCGTGGCCCCCTTCTTGGTGATGCCGAACAGCAGCGTGGCCACCAACAGCGCCACGCCCAGGCTGTACAGCGGCACCGCCAGCTGCAGCAGACGCTGCGGCGGCACCTGCGCCATCACGAACATGATCCCGGCGGCCAGGATCATGTTGCGGCCGTGGTCCACGAAGCGCGTGCCGTGGTCGTAGCCGACGGAGTACATCGTCACCAGCCCGCCCGCGGCCAGCAGCAGCACGCCCAGGATCAGCAGGAAGTCGAAGCCCGAGAACACCGGGCGCAGCCGCTGCCACAGCGTGGGGCGCACCAGCACCGCGCTCATCGTTTCACTTCCTCGTTGGCAGCCGCGCCCTGCGCCATGCGCTGCGGCGGCGTGCCGAAGCCCGCCAACACCTCCACGTTGCCCGGCAGCGGGACGTCCTCGGCGCGGCGCGGCGTGCCGATGGGCGCCACGCTCTGGCCGCGGCGCGTGGCGGCGATGTCATCCTCGCTGGGGTAGTTGCCCAGCAGCCAGTAGTCGAACACCCGGCGCGCGATGGGCGCAGCCGCGGCGGCGCCGAAGCCCGCGTTCTCCACGATCACCGCCAGCGCGATGGTGGGCGCCTCCAGCGGCGCGAAGGCCAGGTACAGCGAGTGGTCGCGCTGGTGCTCCGCCAGCCGTGCGGCGTTGTAGCGCTCGTTCTGGCGCACCGTCACCGCCTGGGCCGTGCCGGTCTTGCCGCCGCTCTTGTAGGGCGTGCCGGCGAAGACCCGGGTGGAGGTGCCCTCCTGCGTCACGCCGTACATCGCGCGCTTGATGACCTCCACGTGCTCGGGCTTGAGCGCCAGCGGCGGCAGCGCCTCGCGCTCCACCGCGCGCTTCTGGTGCGTGACCACGTCGTGCACCTCGCGCACCAGGTGCGGCGGCGGGCGCTGCCCGCCGGAGAGCAGCGTGGACATGGCGTTGGCGATCTGCAGCATGGTGAAGTTGTTGTAGCCCTGGCCGATGCCCAGCGAGATGGTCTCGCCGGCGTACCACTTCTGCTGCTCGGGCCGCTTGTAGGCGCGGCGCTTCCACTCGGTGCTGGGCAGGATGCCGGTGGCCTCGCCCTGGATGTCGATGCCCGTGCGCCGGCCGAAGCCGAAGGGTTCGAGCTGCTCGTGCATCAGGTCCACGCCCATCTCGTTGGCCAGCGAGTAGTAGTAGACGTTGCTGGACATGACGATGGAGCGGTGCATGTCCACCGGCCCCAACCCGTGATCGCCGTGGCTGCGGAAGGTGTGGTTGCCGAACTGGAAGCTGCCGTTGTCGTAGATGACCTGGCCGGCGTTGCGCTTGCCGGTGTTCAGCGCCGCGATGGCCATGAAGGGCTTGAAGGTGGAGCCCGGCGGGTAGGTGCCGCGCAGCGCGCGGTTGAGCAGCGGCTTGTCGATGGACTCGTTGAGCTCGCGCCAGTTGTCGACGTCGATGCCGTCCACGAACAGGTTGGGGTCGAAGGTGGGCTTGCTCACGAAGGCCAGCACCTCGCCCGAGCGCGGGTCCATCGCCACCAGGGCGCCGCGGCGGTCGCCGAAGAGCTCCTCCACCAGTGCCTGCAGCTTGATGTCCACCGACAGCACCACCGTGTTGCCCGGCGTGGGCGGATGCGTGCGCAGCCGCCGCACGGCGCGCCCGCCGGCGCTGGTCTCGACTTCCTCGAAGCCGGTGGTGCCGTGCAGCACCGTCTCGTAGCTCTGCTCCACGCCGAGCTTGCCGATGTAGTCGGTGCCGCGGTAGTTGGCCTGCAGGTCCTCGTCCCAGTCCTCCATGGCCTTCTTCTCGGCCTGGTTGATGCGGCCCATGTAGCCGATGAGGTGGCTGCCGGTCTCGCCCAGCGGGTACTGGCGGAACAGCCGCGCCTTGACCTCCACGCCGGGGAAGCGGAAGCGCTGCGCCGTGAAGCGCGCCACTTCCTCGTCGCTGAGGCGGTTGCGCAGCGGCACCGAGTCGAAGCTCTTGCTCTCTTCCAGCAGCCGCTTGAAGCGGCGGCGGTCGCGCTGCGTGATCTCCACCATCTGCGACAGCTGCTCGATCACGCGCTCCATCGGCTGCTCCAGCTTGGAGGGCGTGATCTCCAGCGTGTAGGCCGAGTAGTTGGTGGCCAGCACCACGCCGTTGCGGTCCACGATCAACCCGCGGTTGGGCACCGAGGGCAGCACGGTGATGCGGTTGGCCTCGGCGCGCGCGGAGAGCTTCTCGTGCTGCAGGACCTGCAGGTACCAGAGCCGCGCCCCGATCAGGCCGAAGCCGAAGAGCACGAAGGCCGCCGCCGCCAGCACCCGGCTGCGGAAGCGATGCAGTTCGCGCTCGACGTTGCGGAGTTCGGTCACGCTGTGATCGGGGGTTGCCAGGGTTGGAGGGGGCGCACTGTGCGGGAGGCGCCGGGTTTATGCAGGTGCGGGGGCATTGGCGGACGGCGGCACGGCGCGTGCGGCAGCGGGCGGCTCAGAGCGGCCGGTTCTCGTCCGGGTCGGGCGCGCGGCGCTGAGGCGCCAGCAGCAGCCAGGCCGCCGGCGGCCACAGCAGCGTCTCGAACAGCGGCGCCAGGAACAGGCTCCAGCCCGGGAACATGTCGCCGGCCAGCAGCCGCACCACCAGCGACACGACGTGCGCGCCCAGGAACAGCGGCGCGATCTGCAGCGCCTGCTCCAGCACGCTGAACCAGCGCAGCCGCCGGTGCACGGTGATGGCGAAGTACGACAGCAGCGAGTAGGCCAGCGCGTGCTGGCCCAGCAGCGCGCCGTGGTTGACGTCCATCAGCAGCCCGGCCACGAAGGCCACGCCCACGCCGATGCGCCGGGGCTGGTGCACGTTCCAGAACACCAGCACCAGCGCCAGCAGGTCGGGCATGGCGGGCACGCGCCCCAGCGGCAGCAGGTTGATGGCCAGCGCCGCCAGCAGCGCGCACCAGACGAACAGCGGGTTGGCCGGCAACAGCAGCTGGTCCGAGCCGCGCGGCATGATCATCGCGGGCCTCCACTGGCGGCCAGCGCGTCCTTGGGGTCGGGCCGCGCGGGCAGTTGCCGGCTCATGGGCTCCAGCACCAGCACGTGGTGCACGTTGTCCATCTGCGCCGCGGTCTTGAGGCTCACGCGCGCGAAGCCGCCTTCGGCGCGGCGGTCGATGTGCTGCACGGTGGCCACGGCCAGGCCCGGCGGGTACACGCCGTCCAGGCCCGAGGTGAGGATGGGGTCGCCCGGCTGCACGTCGGCGTTGGCGGCGATGAAGCGCAGCTCCAGCGCGTCGTTGACGCCGCCGAACGCTGCGGCCCGCTGCTGCGTGCGGCCGTTGAGCACGGGGATGGCGGCGTCCTTGTCGGACAGCAGCGTGACCTCGGCCGACAGCGGGAACAGCCGCGTCACCTGCCCCAGCACGCCCTGCTCGTTGACCACCGGCGCGCCCAGCGCCACGCCCTGCTTCGCGCCGCGGTCGATGACGAGCTTGCGCGTGTAGGGGTCGGCCGCCTGCCACAGCACCTGCGCTGCCTGCGTGCGCACGGTGAAGCTGGGGCGCAGCTCCAGCAGCTCGCGCAGCTTGATGTTCTCGGCCTCCAGCTCGCGCATGCGCGCGGCCTGCACCGAGTGCTGCGCCAGGCGCGCCAGCGCCTCCTGCTCGGCCGTGCGCGCGGCCTTGAGGCCCTGCAGGTACTCGGCGCCGCCCTCGACGATCTCCACCGGCACCAGCAGCGTGCGCTGCACCGGCAGCAGCACCGTGGCGAGCGCGGCGCGCAGCTGCTGCACCAGCGCGAAGCGGGCGTCGGCCACCATCAGGAACAGCGCCAGCGCCGCGAACAGGATCAGCTTCGTGCGCGCCGACGTGCCCTGCCGGAAGAACGGCGGGGGCGTTCGGTCGAGGGTGCCCAGGGCCATGACGCGGGCTGCAAGGAATGCGTCGGGCGCGGCTACGCCAGGCTTGGCTTACTCGGAGGTGAAGATGCTGCCCAGCCGCTCCATGCGCTCCAGCGCCATGCCGCAGCCGCGCACCACGCAGGTCAGCGGATCCTCGGCCACCAGCACGGGCAGGCCGGTCTCCTCGGCCAGCAGCCGGTCCAGGTCGCGCAGCAGCGCGCCGCCGCCGGTGAGCATCATGCCGCGCTCGGCGATGTCGGCGCCCAGCTCCGGCGGCGTCTGCTCCAGCGCGTTCTTGACGCTGGAGACGATGTTGTTGAGCGGGTCGGTAAGCGCTTCCAGGATCTCGTTGGAGCTGATCGTGAAGCTGCGCGGCACGCCCTCGCTGAGGTTGCGGCCCTTGACCTCGATCTCCTTGACTTCGGAGCCGGGGAAGGCGCTGCCGATGTTCTTCTTGATCATCTCGGCGGTGGGCTCGCCGATGAGCATGCCGTAGTTGCGGCGGATGTAGTTGATGATGGCCTCATCGAACTTGTCGCCGCCCACGCGCACGCTGCCCTTGTAGACCATGCCGCCCAGCGAGATGACGCCGACCTCGGTCGTGCCGCCGCCGATGTCCACCACCATCGAGCCCGAGGCTTCCGACACCGGCAGCCCGGCACCGATGGCGGCGGCCATCGGCTCCTCGATCAGGTAGACCTCGGAGGCCCCGGCGCCCAGCGCGGACTCGCGGATGGCGCGGCGCTCGACCTGGGTGGAGCCGCAGGGCACGCAGATGATGATGCGCGGGCTGGGCTTGAGCACCGAGCGCGGATGCACCATCTTGATGAACTGCTTGAGCATCTGCTCGGTGACGGTGAAGTCGGCGATCACGCCGTCCTTCATCGGGCGGATGGCGTCGATGTTGCCCGGCACCTTGCCCAGCATCGCCTTGGCTTCGGCGCCCACGGCCTGGATGGTTTTCTTGCCGTTGGGACCGCCCTCGTGGCGGATGGCGACCACGGAGGGCTCATCCAGCACGATGCCCTTGTCGCGCACGTAGATCAGGGTGTTCGCGGTGCCGAGGTCGATGGCCAGGTCGGTCGAAAAGTAGCGCCGGAAGGTTTCAAACATGGTGGGTCAGCGATCTGCTGGGTTCGGTCGCGCGGGCGGGCGTCAGCGGAGGAAAGCGCCGGGCTGCGGCAGTCGAACGCCGGAATTCGTCACATCAGGGCTGTGGGGTTGTGCGGCTCGCGGCCGCGGCGCAGGTGGGCTCCATGGCCGGCGTTCCTGCGCTACCTGAAAAGGGTCCTGCACAAAAAACCCGCCGGCGCCGCCCACGCTTGCAAATACCTGTCAGCGCGTTGCAACTGCAGCGAACGCGCCGGGTTTTTGCTCTTGCGCCGGCCGCCCCGGTGGGCTCTGGGTAACGGGCGATAATACCCGATCCCCCTGGGTCGCCGCGCCGCGGCGGACCTGCAAAAGCCCGAACCCCGAGCACTATTGCCATGGCCCTCAGCCCCACGGACGTGAGCCGCATCGCCCACCTCGCCCGCCTCGAATTGCAGCCCGAGGAACAGGCCGCGATGCTCCAGCAGCTCAATGGTTTCTTCTCCATCGTCGAGCAGATGCGCGCGGTGGACACCAGCGGCGTGGAGCCGCTGTACACGCCGCTCTCGGCCCTGTCGGAGGTGCGGCTGCGCCTGCGCGAGGACCGCGTGAGCGAACAGGATCAGCGCGCACTCAACCAGCGCAGCGCCCCTGCCGTCGAGGACGGCCTCTTCCTCGTGCCCCAGGTGATCGAATGAGCTCTCAATTGCACGAGCTGGGCGTGGCCGCGCTGTCGCGCGCCCTGGCTGACAAGCACTTTTCCAGCGTCGAACTCACGCAACACCTGCTTGCACGGGTTGCGGACCATCAACAGCTCGGCGCCTTCGTGCACGTGGACGCCGAGGGCGCCCTGGCCGC
>JAEYPG010000655.1 GCA_023410975.1 Pseudomonadota bacterium | reverse complement strand
TTGGTACTGAAAGAAAACCCGTTCGGGCTGAGCTTGTCGAAGCCCCTGGCACAACCGGCCAACAGGCCCTTCGACAAGCTCAGGGCGAACGGTGAACTTTCACTGACGACTTGAAGTTGGAATCAGGTTTCGCTTGCCGGTGACGTATGCCGTCCGTCCCCGGGGATCGGAGGATGAACGGCGCCTGCCGTGGTGTAGCAGGCAGGCGTGAAAAAGCCGCCCGGGGGCGGCTTTTCTACAACGCTTGCGAGCCTCAGGCGCCGAGGGCCTCCAGGGCGCGGGTGGTGATCTCGTCCACCGAGCCCTGGCCGCTGATCTTGGCGTAGCGCGGGGCCTGCGCGTCGCCGGTGGCGGCCCAGCTGGCGTAGTAGTCGACCAGCGGACGGGTCTGGCTCTGGTAGACCTGCAGGCGCTTGCGCACGGTCTCTTCCTTGTCGTCGTCGCGCTGGATCAGCGCTTCGCCGGTCTCGTCGTCCACGCCTTCGGCCTTGGGCGGGTTGAACTTGACGTGGTAGGTGCGGCCCGAGGCCACGTGCACGCGGCGGCCGGCCATGCGCTCGATGATGGCCTCATCGGGCACGTCGATCTCCAGCACCACGTCCAGCTTCACGCCGGCGTCGCGCATGGCCTGGGCCTGGGGAATGGTGCGGGGGAAGCCGTCGAACAGGAAGCCGTTGGCGCAATCGGACTGGGCGATGCGGTCCTTGACCAGGCCAATGATGATCTCGTCGCTGACCAGGCCACCGGCGTCCATCACCTTCTTGGCTTCCAGGCCCAGCGGGGTACCGGCCTTCACGGCCGCGCGCAGCATGTCGCCCGTGGAGATCTGCGGAATACCGAATTTCTTGCAGATGAAGGCCGCTTGCGTACCTTTGCCGGCGCCCGGCGCGCCCAGAAGAATGAGTCTCATGGCTTCCTTGCTTGAATTGATTGAATGTTTGAGGGCCCCTTTGGGAAAGGCGCCTGTTCACGGCCAGGGCGGCCGTGTTGTCTCGGTCGAGAATAACACGCAGGTCTTTGCGCCAAACTGACGGCAGTCAAGCGAAAAGACCTATTCGGGACTGGATTTCGCGTGACGCTCGTCACGCGGTCGGCTCACTGGCGCAGGGGGCGTCAGGGGTGCGTCAGGCTGTGCGGACTCATGCCGTGAGCCTGCGATGCGCCCGCGGTGGGCGCACCGGAATCAGGCCGCGCTCAAGCGCCGGCCAGCAGCACGCGCACGCGCTCCAGGTCCTCGGGCGTGTCCACGCCGGGGCCGGGCGCGCGCCGCGTCACGTGCACCGCGATGCGCTCGCCATGCCACAGCACGCGCAACTGCTCCAGCGATTCGATGCGCTCCAGCGGCGAGGTCTCCAGCGTCGGGAAGCGGCGCAGGAAGCCGGCGCGGTAGGCGTAGAGGCCGATGTGGCGCAGCGGCGCCGGGCTCGGCAGCGCGCCCGGCGGCACGGCGTCGCGCCAGAAGGGCACGCTGGCGCGGGTGAAATACAGGGCACGGCCCGCGGCGTCGAGCACCACCTTCACCACGTTGGGATTGTGGAAGTCGGCTTCGCTCTCGATGGCGTGGGCGGCGGTGCCCATCACGCAGTCGTCGCGCACGCGCAGCAGCTTGGCGCAGCCGTCGATGAGCGCGGGGTCGATCAGCGGCTCGTCGCCCTGCACGTTGACCACGATGTCCTCGCCGTCCAGGCCCAGCAGCGTGCAGGCATGGGCCAGGCGGTCGCTGCCGTTGGCGTGGTCCTTGGCGGTGAGCACGGCCTCGACGTTGTTGCGCGCGCAGGCCAGCAGGATGCGGTCGTCGTCGGCCGCAACCACCACGCGGCGGGCGCCGGAGAGCGCGGCGCGCTGCGCCACGCGCACCACCATCGGCAGCCCGGCGATGTCGGCCAGCGGCTTGTTGGGCAGCCGCGTGGACGACAGCCGCGCCGGGATCAGGACGGTGAAGTCCTCGTCGCGCACGATGCTCATACGGCCGCGGCGTCGCCGGGAGTGGGCGCCATGGGGGGCGGTGCGTCCAGCGCGCGGGCCTCGGTCTCAAGCATCACGGGCAGGCCGTCGCGGATCGGGAAGGCCAGCCGGTCGGCCGGGCAGACCAGCTCGCGCGGCTGCAGCTGCGTGTCTCGCTGCAGCTCCAGCGGGCCTTTGCACACCGGGCATACCAGCAGTTCGATCAATCGGTGGTCAAGGCTCATGGGGGACAGAAGGTGATGCGGGAAGCAGCCGGGCCAGCTCGGCCACGAAGCCGTCGGGGAGGGCGAAGTCTAGCGCCACGACCCACACGCGCGACCCGGCGCAGCGCGCCGCGTCGAGCTTGATGGCGTCCTTCTCGGTCAGCACCACGTCGGGCGTGCCCGGCGGCCAGGGCAGCGTGGCGTAGTCGTGATGGTCGGGCACCGGGCAGGGCGTGAGGCTCAGCCCCTGAGCCCGCAGCATGTCGAAGAAGCGCTGTGGCGCACCGATGCCGGCCGCGGCCACCACCGCCCGGCCGCGCAGGGCGTGCAGTGCCTCCAGGCTGGGCGGCTCACCGGCCCACCAG
>JAEYPG010000639.1 GCA_023410975.1 Pseudomonadota bacterium | reverse complement strand
GGTCAGCATGGACAGGAGGCCTTTCAGCGTCTCGCTGCGTGCTGGCTGATCACGATCCCGACCGATGTCCCGCTGGTCATCACGCTCCAAACCACTCCCGCAGCTTCATATCCGTCAGGCGCTTGACGTTGTCGTCCACGTACATCGCCACCGTGCCCAGCGCTGCGGCCAGCGCGCCCAGGTCATCGGTGAAGCCCGCAACCGGTATCACGTCGGGAATGGCATCCGCAGGCAGAACGAAGTAGGCAAGCGCGCCATAGATGACGGCCTTGGCCCAGGCCGGGGTGCTTGGCTGCTGCGCGGTGTAGTACAGCCACAGCGCCTTCTCGATCACTTCCTTGCCGGCCTTGAGCGCAAAGTTCTTGACCTTGTCCCAGAAGCTGCCGTCGTCAAACTCGTTGATCATTACTGTCTCTTCCATTCCTGGTGAACTGCTAATTCGTCAGATTCCTGGTGAAACTTGAGAGCTGTTTTCACCACTCGTCTTTCGCGGTCCTAGTCGGCCCGTCCCGGCGGGCATGAGGGAAAGCGGCGGGGCCAGGCCGTGGCCTGGTCCGCGGCGTGCCGTGCAGGCGACCCATGGTCCGCCTTCGGGCAGTTCGCCTGCAACGGGTCGAGGCAGCGCTGTCAGCGCGGGCGCGGGCCGGGACCCGCAGCAGACCGCCCCTACGCCGCTGTGGCGCGGCGGCTACACCCGGCGCCGCGACGCCAGCCGCTGCAGCCGCTCGGGCAGTTCCGTTGCGGCCGGCGCGGCCGGCAGCAGTGCCTGAAGCTCGCGATCCAGCACGGCCAGCGCCTCCTGCAGCCGGCTGCGGGCCGGCTCGGACAGCAGCTCCTGCAGCGGCTGGCCGCTCCACTGCAGCACCGAGCCCGACAACCGGCGCATCGCCCACAGCGCCAGCACCAGCCAGGCGTCGAAGCTCGTCAGGCCCAGCGCTCGCAGCTCGTTGAGGGCCGCATCGACCTCTGTGGGCAGCCTGAGCGCGGCCACGGCATCGAGCACGCGCTGCGGCTGCGCCCCGGCGGCCAGGGCGTCGAGCGCACATTGCACGGCCGCGCGCAGCAGTGCCGTGTCCAGGACCGGCGGCGCCAGGTCCGCTGCGGGAATGTCCTGATCGAAGAGCGTCTTGAGCGTCTTCCGCTGCGATGCCGAGAGAGCGCGCGCGCGGGAAAACTGCACCAGCCCGCCGCCCAGGAAGCCGAGGGCTGCGCCGATTACCGGCATGGTCGTTGCGGCAACGCCTACCGAAACACCCGCCAGCACCGATCCGGCGCCACCTTGGCCTGCCGCCAGCATCTGCGGCACCACGTGCAGATCCGCCACCCCATTGACCTTGTCCGCCAGCTCCCGCTCGTGGACCACGACGCAGCAGGTGTGGCGGGTGAGCAGCTGGTAGGCGACCGCCAGTTGCGTGGCGGCCTTCGTGTCCTCGATCTCCTTCAGACGTTCGGCGGCCAGCATGCGCGCGAGCGTCATCGGCGCGCAGGCGGGCTGCACGGCCACCCGGGCGGCTTCCACGGCGTGGCCACTGGCGTCCCGCGCCAGCAGCCGCGCCTCGCGCGGCGGCCGCTCGCCAAAACGCGCCTGCACCAGCAGCGTGTCGCCGCCAAAGGCGGCTTGCGGCAGCGCCGGCATCTCCTGCGGCTGCACGTCCCACACGCACTGCAGACCGCCCCAGGGCTGCTGGCGGATGCGGCTGAAGCTGCGGTCCACCGCCTGCTCCAGGCTCTCGCCCGGCGTGGCGAACTCGCAGGCGCCGCCCGTGGCGCTGGCGAGCTGGCGCAGCAGCCCCTCGCGCGGCGCGGAGCCCACGCCGATGGCAAACACCCGGTGGACCGAGCGCCGGGCCGCGGCCACCATCGCGTCGGCGTCCCACACCTGTGCATCGGTGATGAGCAGCACGTCCGCACCGTCGTCGCAGCCGGTCAGGCCGAACACCGCCTCCAGTGCCTGCAGCATCTTGGTGCCGCCAAGCGACGCGGCAGTGGCCCCCACCAGGTGCTGCAGCTGCCGCCGCGCGGCGTCGTCGCAAGGGGTGAGCGTGTCCAGGTCATGGGCCACCGTGGAGCCGAAGCGGCTGTAGGTCACGCGGTCCGTGGAGCGCAGGCGCTGCACCACCTGCGCCAGTGCGCGCCGGGCCGAAGCGATGCTGTCGCCGTTCATCGAGCCCGAGCAGTCCACCAGGATCTTGAGCGCCACGCCGGCGCGCTCGGGCGCCGCCGGCAGCCGCAGCGCGGCCAGCGCCACGTGCTCCTCTCCACCGAGGTGGCGATCCTGCCCGTACAGGGCCCGACCGGCGCCGGGCGCGGGCTGCAGCGTGAAGACGACGTCCCTGTCCAGCGCCGCCGCCGAGTCCAGCGCCAGCTGCACCCCGTCGGCGAGCACCCGCGTCACGACGCGGTGCGTCTCGCAGCTCACCGGCGCGCGGGCGAGCTCGCCCTCGACGTCCAGCGTGAGCCGCAGCGGATACTCGGCCTCCAGCGAGTGCTCGGGCATTTGCTGGGGCTGCAGTGGCGCGTTGCCGAAG
>JAEYPG010000600.1 GCA_023410975.1 Pseudomonadota bacterium | reverse complement strand
ACCACCTCGGCCCGATAGCCCGGCACCACGGTGCCGGTGGCGCCGGGCCGGGCATGCTCTTCGTCGGCGGAGATGAAGATGTGCAGCAGCTCCGTGGTGCCGATGCCGTCGATGATCTGCAGCCCCGTGGCCTCGCGCCACTGCTCGCGCGTGGCCGCCGGCAGCGCCTCGCCGGCCGAGACGCACTTGCGCAGCGCCGACCCGTGCAGCGCCGCGCCCTGCGCCACCATGGCGCGGTAGGAGGTGGGCGCGGTGAACAGCACCGTGGCCTTGAAGTCGCGGATGCCTTCGAGCAGCTGCGTGGGCGCAGCCTTCTCCAGCAGCACGGTGCTGGCGCCGATGGACAGCGGAAACAGCAGCAGCCCGCCCAGTCCGAAAGTGAAGGCCAGCGGCGGGCTGCCGATGAAGACGTCATCCGGTTGCGCCCGCAACACATGCGCCGGCCAGCAGCGGCACACCGCCAGCACGTCGCGGTGGAAGTGCATGGTGGCCTTGGGCACGCCGGTGGTGCCGGAGGTGAAGGCCAGCATGCAGGTGTCGTCCGCGGCGGTGTCCACGTTGGCGAAGCGCGCGGACTGCTGCTGCATCGCGTGCTCCAGCCCCTGCGGGCCGTGGCCGTTGAAGTAGCAGCGGTGGCGCAGCTGCGGACAGGCCTGCGCCGCGGCCTCCAGCTCCTGGGCCAGGGAGCGGTCGCACAGCGCGTGGCTGCACTGCGCGATGTCGAGCACGGCCCGCAGCTCCTTGGCGCGCAGCAGCGGCATGGTGGTCACCGCGATGCCGCCGGCCTTGACCACCGCGAACCAGCAGGCGGCGAGCATGGGGTTGTTGGGCGCGCGCAGCAGCACGCGGTTGCCCGGCACCAGCCCCAGCTCGCGCACCAGTACGTGGGCGATGCGGTTGGCCTGCTCCTGCAGGTCGCGGTAGGTCCAGATCAGCCCTGGAGCGCGGATGCACACGCGCTCGCCGCGGCCCTCGGCCACGTGGCGGTCCAGCAGTTCCCAGGCGCAGTTCAGTTGCTCTGGAAACCGCAGCTCCGGCAGCTCGAACAGGAACTCGGGCATGAGCGCGGGCGGCGGCAGGCGGTCGCGGGCAAAGGTGTCGACGTGGGCGCTGGGCATGGGTTGACCTCCCGTCAATGGCTTGAAGCTGGCGGCTTGGCAGCCGCTTCCTCGCGCAGCAGCTCGCGCGCGATGATGAGTTGCTGCACCTCCGACGCGCCCTCGTAGATGCGCAGCGCGCGGATCTCGCGGTACAGCCGCTCCACCGTCACGCCGCTGGCCACGCCCTGGCCGCCCCAGAGCTGCACCGCCGCGTCGATGACCTGCTGCGCGCCCTCGGTGGCCGCGAGCTTGGCCATGGCCGCCTCGCGCGTGACGCCGCGGCCCTGGTCGCGCTGCCAGGCGGCGCGGTAGGTCAGCAGCGCGGCACTGTCGATGGTGGTGGCCATCTGAGCCAGCTTGGACTGCGTGAGCTGCAGGTCGGCCAGCACGCCGCCGAAGAGCTTGCGCACGGTCGCGCGGCGCAGCGCCTCCTCCAGCGCCCGGCGCGCGAAGCCCAGCGCCGCCGCGGCCACCGAGGTGCGGAACACGTCCAGCGTGCGCATCGCCAGCTTGAAACCCTCGCCCGGCGCGCCCAGTCGCTGCGAAGCCGGCACGCGGCAGCCCTCGAAGCGCAGCCGCGCCAGCGGATGCGGCGCGATGACCTCGATGCGCTCGGCAATGTGGAAACCCGGCGTGCCGGCCTCGACGATGAAGGCCGAGATGCCGCGCGCCCCCGGCGCCTCGCCGCTGCGCGCGAACACCACGTAGAAGTCGGCGATGCCGCCGTTGGAGATCCAGGTCTTCTCGCCGTCGAGCACGTAACCATCGCCCTCGGCACGCGCCGTGCAGCTCATGGCCGCCACGTCCGAGCCGGCCTCGGGCTCCGACAGCGCGAAGGCGGCGATGGCGCGGCCCGCCACGACTTCCGGCAGCCAGCGCGCCTTCTGCGCCTCGGTGCCTGCCAGCGTGATGGAGCCCGAGCCCAGGCCCTGCATCGCGAAGGCGAAGTCGGCCAGGCCGTGGTGGCGCGCCAGCGTCTCGCGCAGCAGGCACAGGGCGCGCGTGTCGATCACGTCGCGTGCGCCGCCCCAGGCGCGCCCGCCCACGGCATGCGCCAGCCAGCCGGCCTCGCCCAGCGCGCGCACCAGGGTGCGGCACAGCGTGTCCACATCGCCGTCGTGGGCCCGCGGCAGCTCGTGCACGCACCAGGCGTCCAGCTCGCGCGCCAGCGTGCAGTGGCGGGGTTCGAAGAAGGGCCAGTCCAGGTGCTGCGCGTGGTCCACGGCGTGCCTCCTTCAATCGCCCTTGAACACCGGCCGGGTGCGCTGGCTGAAAGCCTCGTAGGCGCGCCTGAAATCCTGTGTCGCCATGCAGATCGCCTGCGCCTGGGCCTCGACCTCGATCGCCTGCTCGATGCCCATGGACCACTCCTGGTGCAGCATGGTCTTGGTGATGCCGTTGGCGAAGGTGGGGCCGGCGGCCAGCTCGCGCGCCAGCGCCAGCGCCTGCTCCAGCAGCGCCTCGGGGGCCACCAGCCGGTTGAAGAAGCCCCAGCGCTCGGCCTCCTCGCCGCCCAGGCTGCGGCCGGTGTAGAGCAGCTCGCTGGCGCGGCCCTGGCCGATGATCCGCGGCAGCAGCGCGCAGGCGCCCATGTCGCAGCCCGCCAGCCCGACGCGGTTGAACAGGAAGGCCGTCTTGGAGCGCGCCGTGCCCAGCCGCAGGTCGCTGGCCATGGCGACGATGGCCCCCGCCCCAGCGCACACGCCGTCCACCGCAGCGATGAGCGGCTGCGGGCAGCCGCGCATGGCCTTCACCACGTCGCCGGTCATGCGCGTGAACAGCAGCAGCTCCGGCACGGGCAGGTCCACCAGCGGGCCGATGATGTCGTGCACGTCGCCGCCGGAGCAGAAGTTGCCGCCCGCGCCGCTGATCACCACCGCGTGCACGTCGTCGGCATATTTCAGTTGCCCGAAGAGCTCGCGCAGCTCCGCGTAGGACTCGAAGGTCAGCGGGTTCTTGCGCTCAGGGCGGTTGAGCGTGAGGGTGGCGACGCCGTCCAGCACTTCCCACTGCACGTGCGTGGCCCGGTAGCCGGCCAGCGCCAGCCGGTTGCCGGCGGCCAGGGCGGGATGGATCGGTTTGCTCATCGGCGCTCCTTGCGCGTGGGGGTACGGTTGGCTGCGGTGTCGGCCGCGGGCACCTCCTGGCCGGCCAGGTGCAGCCGCAACCGGCCCAGCAGCTCGTAGAGGGTGTCGCGGTGCGCGGACTCGAAGCCGCGGAACATCTCGACCAGCCAGCCCTCGTGCTCCGTGGCCATGGCCAGGAACTGCTCGCGCCCCTGCGGCGTGAGCCGCACGATCAGCGAGCGCCGGTCCTGCGGGTCGGGCACGCGCTCGACGTAGCCGTCGGCCACGAGCTGGTCGGTCACGCCGGTGACGTTGCCGCCGGTGACCATCAGGTAGCGCGACAGGGCGCTCATGCGCAGCCCCTCGGGATGGCGCTCCAGCTGCGCCAGGTAGTCGAAGCGCGGCAAGGTGGTGGCGAAGCGCTGGCGCAGCCGCAGCCGGATCTCCTGCTCGATCTGCGTGCTGCACGACAGCAGCCGCAGCCACAGCCGCAGCGCGGCGTGGTCGTCCGGCGCGGCGCGCGCCTCGCGGCCTATGCCCTCGTCGCCCAGGGACTGCACCAGCTTGAAGTGGCGTGCCTTGCTCATCGGGACTCCCCCGCGCTGCGCGCGGCCCCTTGGACAGGGGCGGAGCGCTTCCTTCGGAGCGGCCGGGCGGAAGCGCTCACATCACCTCCCCGCCGCTGACCGAAATGGCCTGCCCGTTGATGCTTCGCGCCGCGGGCGTGCACAGCCACGCCACGGCGTCCGCCACCTCCTCGGCCTGCACCAGCCGGCCCTGCGGG
Source organism: Pseudomonadota bacterium (assembly GCA_023410975.1). Classification (GTDB taxonomy): domain Bacteria; phylum Pseudomonadota; class Gammaproteobacteria; order Burkholderiales; family Burkholderiaceae_C; genus Azohydromonas. The sequence goes on along the minus strand of JAEYPG010000600.1, from coordinate 552 downwards.
TTGTGGCGCGTGAACTCGGCGCGCGCGGACGCCGTGTCGCGCCCGGTGGCGGCGACCACGTTGGCAAGGCTCTCGCGCAGCAGATCCGTCTCGGTGAAGCCCGGGCACACGGCGTTGACGGTGATGCCCTTGGCCGCCACCTCCAGCGCCAGCGAGCGCGTGAGGCCGATCACGCCGTGCTTGGCCGCGGCGTAGGCGGCGACGTAGGCATAGCCGCGCTGCCCTGCGGTGCTGGCGACGTTGACGACGCGGCCCCAGCCCGCCGCCAGCATCGCCGGCAGGGCCGCGCGCGCGCAGTGGAAGGTGCCGTTGAGGTTCACCGCCAGCATGCGCTGCCACAGGTCGTCGCTGGTGCGAGTGAAGGGCGCGCTGGCGGCCTGGCCGGCGTTGTTGACCAGGATGTCCACCGCCGCGGCGCCCTCCTCCTGCAGCGTGCGCCAGGCCTGCGCCACCGCCTCGGCATCGGCCACGTCGCACACCAGCACGCGCGCATGCGCCGTGGTCGGCAGCGCCTCGGCCAGCGCCTGCAGCGAGTCCCGGCCGCGGCCCAGC
>JAEYPG010000564.1 GCA_023410975.1 Pseudomonadota bacterium | reverse complement strand
GGTGGTATCCCTGTTTTCCAGCCCGGCGAGGGCGCGGCGGCGCGTGATGTTCATGGCCTTGTCTCCTTGGTGCTTGTGTCCCGCCCCGAGGGGCTGGAGCGCACTCTAGGAGCGGCGGCCGGCGGCGGGCAGATGGCCTTTGCGCGGCGGTGATGCAATGCCGCCATCCCCTGCAAACCCTGAGCGCGCCGGCAGCGCGCGTCATCGGCGCAAGCTCCGGAGCCGTTATGTCTGTATAGGGCCAGCGGTGTGCGCGGTGTGCGTGCTCCGGGCCTGCAGGAAAAGGATGTCCGACGTGATTCCCGATCTCGATCGTTCCCGGCGCGCGGCCTTGCGGCGGGCGCTGGGCGCGTGTGCGCTGGCCGTGCTCGCGGGCTGCACCACCGTGGTCCATGCGCCGCCGCCGCGCCCGGTGCCGCAGGAGCTGCCGCCGCCGCGTCCGCAGCCCGAAACGCCCCCGCCGCCGCCGGCCGTGGGCATGCACTGGGTGCCCGGCCACTGGGTGTGGGGTCCGGGGCGCTGGATGTGGGTGCCGGGCCGCTACGTCGCGGTGGCGGTGCCGCCGATGCCGGCGCCCATCGTGGAGCCGATGCCGGTTGCGCCCGCACCGGGTTACGTCTTCGTCCGCGGCCACTGGCGCTGGACGGGCTCGGGCTGGGCCTGGGTGCGCGGCGCCTGGGTGCTGCGCTGAGCTTTTCCGGCGTGGCCGAGGCCGCGCCTGGCCCCGGGCGGACTCACCCGCCCGGGATGCGCCGCCTGTAGATCGGCGACGCCTGCCACGCCCGCACCAGCGCGGCGGGGTGGTCGTAAAGGGCCACGGCCCCGGCCAGCGCCGCGTCGTCCCACCAGCCACCGCAGCGCAGGGCGATCGTGTCCACGCCGGCGGCGCGCGCGGCTTCGACGTCGTAGGGCGTGTCGCCGACCATCATCGCCTCCACCGGCTGCACCCGCGCGCGCTGCAGCGCGGCGTGCACGATGTCCGGATCGGGCTTGGACTGCTCCGCGTCGTCGGAGGTCGTCGCTTCCTCGATGAGGTCTTCCACCCCGGCCTGGCGCAGCAGCGCCTGCAGCTCCTGCCCCTTGGCGGAGGTGGCGATCACGACCTTGATGCCGTCGTCGCGCAGCCGCTGCACCAGGTCGCGCGCACCCGGCGTGGGCTTCAGCCGGGGCAGGTACTGCTTCAGGAACAGCTCGCGCCGCTCGTCGCCCAGCTGCTTGCCCTGCAGCGACTCGTGGTCGACGCCCACCAGCTCGGCCAGCAGCTTGTCGCCGCCCTTGCCAATGAGCGGGCGCACCTGCTCGAAGGTGGGCGGCAGCCCGTGGCGGCTGAACACATCGGCCCAGGAGCGGGCGTGCGCGTCGTTGCTGTCCAGCAGCGTGCCGTCGATGTCGAGCAGCACGGCCTCGGTGGGGGCGAGTTCCTTCATGGCGTGGCGGGCAAGCGGTGATTCAGCGACGCTTCAGCAACCGCAAGGCCCACGCGCCTGATGCCCCGGGGAATTTCCGGGCTTTTCCGGGCCTTGCCTTGGGCATTGTTGAAACTGCGTCTCAACCGCGATTCCATTTATTTGCCCAGTCAAGCATTGTTTTTGAACTATTGCCCCTTGCTGCAGTGCGTATATATGTATGGTCAGCTTTGCGGCGAATTAATATGAGTTTTCCTTCGATGGTGCTGGCCGATGTCCAGTGCTGTTGATACTGATTTGGGTACTGCGCGAGCGCAATAACAACGCAGTGCCGTGAGGGGCAGGCGGCGTGGGTTCGGCTTCTGAACCCGCAACGCCTGTGGTCGGTGAGACCAGGGTGTCCGACAGCGGGCACAGGAGAGGCGCCATGAGCCATTTCCCTGTTGATGCGCGCACGCGCCACCCGTTTATTGCCTTTGCCCTAGCAGCGTCAGTGGCTTGGTGAAGCATGCAGATCCAGGGCTTGGCCGAAACTGCTGCTGGAGGCAATATTCGACAGCAGCCAAGGGTCGCGAAGCTGGCAACCTGAATATATCAACGGGTAGTAAACGGGTTGGTGCATATCGAATTTGCATCAGCCAGCCTTGCCCGTACAGCTTCGGCCACGATTGAAAAGAAGGAGGGCCTGAAAAGGGGAAGGAGGGGATCAGGGGCCGCCGCCGCAGGGCGGCCCCTTTTCATTTACAGCGCGTCGGTGCAGCCCGCCGTGAAGGTGCTCGGGCAGGTGGCGGCCAGGCCGCCGGCGGCGTCTTGGGGGAAGGTGGCGGACTTGAACAGCTGCAGCACCTTGGCGTAGGGCACCAGCGGCTCCGTCAGCGTCTTGCTCCAGAACAGGTAGTTGGCGTGCAGCCGGCCCTTGGCGAAGGCGTAGAGCGAGCTCACCGCCGGCGGCGCGTAGGGGCCGAACTGGTAGGTGGTCACGTAGTTCTCGGCCTGCACCGAGGGCCCCAGCGGCACCTTGCCGGCGGCGCTGTCGTAGAGCGGGTAGGCCGAGGCCTCCAGCGTGCTGTCGTTGAGGAAGGTGTCGGGCCCGCCCAGCGCCACGCCGGAAGACAGCATGTTGCCCACCAGTCCCGGCATGTAGCGCGTGGGAAAGTTGATGAACTGCATCACCACCGTGTTCGGGAAGGCCTTGCGCGTGGCGGTGTCCACCTGCGCCAGGTTGGCGAAGAAGTCGGCCTTCTGCGCATCGGTCAGCGGCACCACCGCCTGCCCCAGGGCGGTTTCGTTGAAGGCGATGCCTTCGAAGTTGTTGTTGGCGTTGTAGCGCTTGCCCAGCGCCTGGGAGAGCGCGATGAGGCGGTCGCGCACGGCGGGCACGTACAGCGCGACGTTCTCGCCCGTGGTGGCCTCGGTGCCCGTGCTGTCCTTGGCGTTGATGAGGATGCGGTAGACGCCGCCGCCATAGGCCGCCGTGTGCAGGTAGTCCGGCACCGCGCGGGCGCCGGCCTTGAAGGCCTTGGTGCTGATGGTGATGAAGAGCTGCTTGCCCGCCGCCCGGGCCAGGCCCAGGTCGCGGTCGATGCGGGTGTAGTCGTACACGCCCGGGGCGGTCTCGATGTCGCGCCAGGCATAGCGCGCCATCACGCCGCGCACGTTGGGCAGCGTGCGGATCTCTTGGAAGGTCTGCGTCACCAAATAGTCGCCCGCGTTGGAGCCCAGCGCGACGTAGTGGCCCGGATGCCACTTCACGCGCGCATCGCCAGCCGCCAGGGCCTGCGGCCCGGTGCACGCCAGCATCAAGGCCGCCAGCGCGAGGGAAGGTTGGAGTCGGAAGTTCTTCATGCGGTTCTTCAGTGCCGGCGTCGTCGCGCCAGGGAGCGCCTGCTGGCCGTGTGTCCGCGCGTGCCCGGCGGTGCGAATCCGTGGGCCGCAAGGCGGCGGATGACAGGAACAAATGGGTCTGCAGGGGGCATCGGCCCCGCAGCGCGGCAGTGAACGCCCCCCTGGTTAGGGGATGCACATGGAGTAACCGAGTGCTGCCGCGTGCGCCGTCACGGCCCGCTTCGGCAGCACCGCGTTACAGCAGCGGCTCCACCCGCCGGGCGTGGAGCGCGCGTGGCACCACGGCACACGCGGCCTTGGCTGCTGGAGCGAAAGCCATGGGCGGCGTGGCCGTTGAGCAGCCGGTACGCAGGCGCTGCGCCGGGGCTGGCGCGGGAGGGGCGGGCGCCAGGGGGCTGACCCACCCGTGTTCGTCGCGCATCCCGCCCGTTACCGCCCCGTTCCCCGCGCCGCGTCTCCCGTTGCGCACGCATCCGCTCCGCCGAAGGCCGTGGGCTGCTTCGGGACCTGCAGCGTCAGCGTCACGGCGAAGGTGCTGCCCTGGCCCGGATGGCTGTGCAGCTCGACCTGGCCGCCCATGAGCGACACCAGCTGCCGCACGATGGCCAGGCCCAGCCCCGTGCCGCCGAAGCGCCGCGTGGTGGAGCCGTCGGCCTGCGTGAAGGGCTCGAACACGCGCGCCTGCGCCTCGGCCTCGATGCCGATGCCGGTGTCCTGCACCTCGAAGCGCAGCGTGCGGTGGTCCGCCTCCTCGGCGAGCTGGCGCGTGCGCAGCGTCACGCTGCCTGCGGACGTGAACTTCACGGCGTTGCCCAGCAGGTTCAGCAGCACCTGCTTGAGCCGCAGCGCGTCGCCGCACAGCCGCCCGGGCAGCGGCGTAACGGCCTCGAAGCGCAGCGCCAGGCCCTTGGCCGTGGCCTGCGGGGCGACCAGGGTGCGCACCTCCTGCAGCAGCGGCGCCAGCGCGAAGGGCTCGTGTTCCAGCCACATCTCGCCGGCCTCGATGCGGGAGATGTCCAGCACGTCGTTGGTCAGTGCCAGCAGTTGCTCGCCCGCCTGCCGGATGTGGCCGACGTGGCCCAGCGCCTTCTCGGGCAGCGCCATCCGCTCCAGCAGGTAGCCCAGGCCGATGACGGCGTTGAGCGGCGTGCGCAGCTCGTGGCTCATGGTGGCCAGGAACAGGCTCTTGAGCCGCGTGGCCGATTCGGCCTGCTCGGCGCGGCGCGCCGCCTGCTGCTCGGCCGCTTGCTGCGCCTGCAGCGCGGCGTTGAGCTCGGCGGTGCGCGCCTGTACCAGCGCCTCCAGGTTCTCGCGCCGGGCTTCGAGCTGCGCCTGGAGCCGCTGGTTCTCGGTGACGTCGGTGAAGGACAGCACGACGCCGACGAGCCGTTCCTCGGGTCCGCGCAGCGGCTCGGCGTTGCAGCGCAGGAGGCGCCGGCCGCGGCCGGGCACCTCCAGCGCCAGCAGCGCGCCGTGCTGCGGCTGCCCGGTGGCCAGGGCCCGCACCAGCGGCAGCGACTCCCAGTTCACCGGCGCGCCGTCGGCGCCGCTCACGGCCCAGTGCTCGACGCCGGACGGCAGGGCCTTCATCTCGGCCAGCGAGCGTCCCAGCAGCCGCTCCGACGCCGGGTTGCCGTCCCGCACCCGAGCCTGCGTGTCGAACACCAGCACGCCTTCGGACAGCGCCGAGAAGGTGGAGCGCAGCCGCGCCTCGCCGCGCGCCAGCTCGGCCAGGGCCAGGCCGCGCCCGTGCTCGCTGCGCACCAGCACGGCGCACACGCCACCCAGCACCAGCCCGGCCAGCGCGAGGGTGGCGTTGAAGAGGGTGTCCATGCGCCGGCTCACCGCCTGCGCGTGGCGCGCCACGGCGGCATCGAGCGTGGACAGCCGCGTGCGCATCTCGTGCAGCAGCAGGCGCGAGCGCAGGTCGGCATTGGCGCCGTCGGCCAGCGTGTCCCAGCCATGGCGCAGGGCTTCGATGGTGTCGTCGATCTCGCGCACGCGCGCCGACTCGCCGGTAGCGGTGCCCACCTGCTGCAGCGTCGCCTGCGCCTGCGCCAGCAGCGCCAGCCCGCGCGGGCGCTGCCACGGCGAATCGGCCTCGCCGCCGAGCTGCAGGTGCAGAAAGGCCTCGTCGAGGTCGGCGGTGGTCTGCTTGAGCGCCAGCAGCGTGGCGGTGGTCTCTTCCAGGCGGACCTTCTGGACCAGGTGCGCCGTCGTGATGGCGCCGCCCAGCAGCAGCGCGGACAGCGCCAGGGCGACGATCCAGCGCCGGCGCGTGGGCAAATCGCGCGGCGCGCGCGCGCCGGGCCGTGGAAGCTCAGCGCTCGCCATCGCCGGCCCTGGGCACGTCGTCGGCCGAAAGGCCAAAGCGGCGCAGCATGGTGACGTGGGCGGCGCTGCCGATGTAGCCGGCCAGCGCGTCGTCCACCGCGCGCTGCAGCGCCAGGTCTTCCCGCCGCAGCGCCAGGGCGGCCAGGCCGGGGTCGATGCCCGGCCCATCGGCCGGCACGGCGATCAGGCGCCCACGGCTGGCGGCAGCCATCTGCGTCACGGTGGGCAGCGACAGCGCCAGCGCATCGGCGGCGCCGCTGCTCACGGCTGCGAAGCCGCTCTGGGCGTCGGGCACGGGCGTGACC
>JAEYPG010000547.1 GCA_023410975.1 Pseudomonadota bacterium | reverse complement strand
CAAGGCGGCGGCGCGGCTGAAGCAGTCCATCGAGGGCTCGCTGCAGGCGCTGGCCGAGCGGCTGGGGCCGACGCCGGACCTGGCCGGGCTCACGGCACGCATCGGCGCGGCGCGCACGCTGCATGGGCTGCTGGGCGGGCGGCCGGACACGCGCCGCTTCGCCTTCGACACCGCGCATCCGCTGGACGTGGACGTGCTGATCGTGGACGAGGCCTCCATGGTCCACCTGGAGATGATGGCCGCGCTGCTGGACGCGCTGCCTCCTTCGGCGCGCGTGGTGCTGTTGGGCGACAAGGACCAGCTCGCCTCGGTGGAAGCCGGCGCGGTGCTGGGCGACCTGTGCGGCGAGGCCGAGCACGGGAACTACGACACGGACACGCGCGCCTACGTGGAGGCGGCCTGCGGCATCGAGCTGGCCGAGGCTTTTTGCAAGGGCGGCGGGACGGCGCTGGCGCAGCAGACGGTGATGCTGCGCGAGAGCCGGCGCTTCGGCGGCCCCATCGGCGCGCTCGCGCTGGCCGTGAACCAGGGCAAGGTGGCCGCCGCGCAGCGCGTGCTGCGCGATGCGCAGAGCCCCGAGGCGCAGTGGCTGGAGAGCGTCTCGCCGCAGGCCGTGGTGCGGCTGGCGCTGCAGGGCCGTCCCGGCGCGCCGGGCGGCTACGCGCCCTACCTGGCGCTGCTGCGCGAGCGCCCCGGCGGCGAGGACGAGGCCGCGCACGCCGAGTGGGCGAAACGGGTGCTGCTGGCCTTCGAGCGCTTCCGGGTGCTGTGCGCGGTGCGGGAAGGCGAATGGGGCGTGGAGGGACTGAACCAGGCCATCGAGGCGGGCCTGGCCGGCGCGGGGCTGCTGAGGAAGAGCGGCGAGTGGTACGAGGGCCGGCCGGTGATGGTCACGCGCAACCAGGGCGCCTTGGGCGTGTTCAACGGCGACATCGGCATCGTGCTCAAGGCGCCGGGCGCGCGCACCGCGCTGCGGGTGTACTTCCTGGAGGGGCCGCAGCTGCGCTCGGTGCTGGCGAGCCGGCTGTCGGACGTGGAGACCGCCTTCGCGCTGACGGTGCACAAGTCGCAGGGCTCGGAGTTCGAGCACACGGTGCTGGCGCTGCCCGAAACGGGCGCCGCGCAGGTGCTCACGCGCGAGCTGGCCTACACCGGCATCACGCGGGCGCGCAGCGCGTTCACGCTGGTGTCGCCGCAGCCCGGGGTGCTGGCCGCGGCGGTGGAGCGCAGGACGCGCAGGGCCAGCGGGCTGAGGGAAGCGCTGGCGTAGGGCTCGCGCCCGGCCTTGCCCAGGCCGTCGGTGAGGCCGGAGGCGCGCACCGTCTCCACCACCAGCCACAGCACGAAGCCCGCCGCGATGGCCAGGCAGGCCCGCAGGAACCAGACGTAGATCCGCATGACCGTTTCCATTGGGCGCCTCCTGCGACAACGGTTGAACCGGAAACCTCACCCAGCCTGGGTTCACCGTAGTGAGCTGGCGCGGGGCGCTCCATAGGCGCTTTGTCCCGCGCGGGCGGGACAAAGCTGGGGGAGCGCGGGCCTGGTGCTCAGGCGCCCGCCACGCTCCCGCCCGCCGTGAGCCACTCGGGCTTGAACCAGCGGTCGGCGTCGCCGTCGTAGGGCAGCCGCGTCACGTCCCAGTGCCGGATGAAGGGCGCGTAGGCGTCCCACACCGCCGGGCCGCCGCCGATGAAGACCACGCGGCCGGGGTAGCGCGCCAGTACCTCGGCCGGCGCCTCGCCGGAGCGGATCACCGCCACCGTGCGCTGCGCCTTCGCGAGCTCCGGGACGCTGTCGATGGTGCGCGGCCCGGCCAGCAGCACGTGGCCGCGGGTGATCTCGAAAAAGCGCGCCACGTCCTCGCGGAAGGCGCGCCCGTGCTCGCCTTCCCAAGGCATGCGCCCGTGCAGGCCGAGCTGGCCGCGCAGGCCGATGGCGCAGATGGCTCGAACGTCGGTCATCGCGGGGCTCCTTCGCAAGGGTTGACGTGCCGGGCGGCGCGGTCGTGGTGCCGTACCACGGCGGGCCGCGCGGCCTTCGCCCGGAAGCGTCCCGCACCCGGGGCAACCGCCGTGCTTGAGCTGGCGCAAGGCCGGCCATCGGGGGGCGCGTGAATCATGCGCCGGCATGCCGTGCCCATAACACGGCCGAAAACCAAGGGTTAACGAGCATAGGGTTTGACCCCCGCGGGAGCGTGAAGTAAGCCCGCTGCAAAGCTGGCGGCGCACGCTGCGGCTCGCACCCCACCAAAGCACACAGCCCTCAAGGAGCGAGACATGGAAACCGATGCCGATCTGAAGCGAGACGTCGAAGCCGAGCTGGCCTGGGACGCGGCCGTGAAGGCCTTGCCGATCAAGGTGGCGGTGCGTGACGGCGTGGTGACGCTCTCGGGCCAGCTGGAGGCCTATACCGAGCGCTGCGCGGTGGAACGCGCGCTGCAGCGCGTCAACGGCGCGCGCAGCATCAAGCTGGACCTGGAGGTGGTGCTGCCGCCGGAGCTCCAGCGCGGCGATGCCGAGATCGCCCAGGCCGCGCGCGCCGCGCTGCAGTGGAGCGCGCCCTCGCTGATGGACGACGTGAGCGTCAGCGTGGACGACGGCTGGCTCACGCTGGAAGGCGAGGTCGATCGCGCCTCGCTGCGCAAGCGCGTGGAAGACGCCATGCGCGACCTCACCGGGCTGGTTGGCCTGACCAACCGCGTCACGCTGCGCAGCCGCGGGGCGCCGGCCGTGCGCGTCGATGCCGTGATGATGCGCTGAGCGCGCGGCCGGGGTTGCCGCCGCAACGGCCCCCGCTGCTCCGTTCCAGGGCGGCCCTCGCGCCGCCGCTACTGCATCACTGCAGCGGCTCGCCCAGCATCCCGCGCAGCGCCTGCAGCACCATTTCCGGCGTCGGGTGCGCTTCCTGCGACAGCTCGGGCCGCGAGCGCACGATGCACAGCACGGCTTGCCGGTCCTCCCATGAAGCGCAGCGGCAGGCCTCCACGAGCGCATCGCCGGCAAAGTTGGAATCCGCCAGGTGCACCGCGTGCGCGATCAGCGCCATGGCATTGAGTGTGTGCATGTCCTGCCTCCGGTCGTCCCCTACGACCCATGCGATGGCGTTCACTGTGCGCCGCCGCACGTCCCTCGCGGCCCAACGCCCTGTTCCCCGGCGAATGCTTGTGTGGCGCCTGTCTGACGAGGTGTCTCACCTGTGCAGGGGGTGGCGAAAGCTGCGTGAGCCATTTTCGGACTGGTTGCGCCTGAAACCGGACATCCGGAGTGCCCGTTCCGGGGTTCTCTGAATCCCCCACCGGAAGGAGCCCGCGCGGATGCGGTATTGCCTGCCGCCATAAGTTCGGTGTAGCTGCGGCGCATGGTGCTCTCGTGGCGAGGGGCAAGAAATGGTATAAATCATTTACACCATTTCAGGAGCAACCCATGTCCCGCAAGCCCGAACGCCCGGCACCGGCTGTACTGTTGTCCGCCACGGCGCCGGAGGGCGCGGCCGCCCCCCTGCCCGCGGCCGTGGACACCCCCAGCGCGCCGCCCGCGGCGGTGGCGCCGGT
>JAEYPG010000471.1 GCA_023410975.1 Pseudomonadota bacterium | reverse complement strand
ACGAGATGGGCTTCGCGCGCAAGGTCAGCCACCGCGTGATCTTCATGGACCAGGGCAAGATCATCGAGGACTGCAGCAAGCAGGAGTTCTTCGGCAACCCCGAGGCGCGCTCGCCGCGGGCCAAGGAATTCCTGTCCAAGATCCTGCAGCACTGATCGGCAGCGGCGTGCTTGAGGGCGCAACCCTCACCTCCGCTTCCGTCCCGCAGGCGGGCAATGGGAGGCTGATGCCGTGGCGGGCGGGGGCCGGACGGGCGGCCTGCGGGGACACGGGTTCGGCATGACGGACACTTCGCAGACTTCCTCCGCAGCCTTCCCAGCCCCAGGCATGTCTGCCCCTGCCGAGCCCGCCACTGCCAAATCCGAAGTGCGCCTGCCCCTGCGCCACCGCCTGGCGCGGGTGGCGCTGGCGCTGGCGGTGGTGGCCGGCAGCGGCTGGCTGGGCTACACCGTGAGCCGCCAGCACGCCACCGCGGCGCTGCGCACCGAGGCCAGCCATCGCCTGGACCTCTTCGCCATGGCGGTGGAGGGCGTCGTCAAGCGGCTGGAGCACATTCCCGCCACGGTGCAGCTCAATCCGTACATCCTCGCGCTGCTGCGCGAGCCCGCGTCGCCGCAGCGCGTGGACACGGCCAACGCCTGGCTGCGCCGGCTCAACGCGCACCTCGGCAGCATCTCGCTGTTCGTGCTGGACGAGCGCGGCACCGTGCTGGCCTCCAGCAACGCCGGCGAGGGCGACGACAGCCTCGTGGGCGAAGACCTTTCCTTCCGCCCCTATTTCCTGGAAGCGCTGTCGGGCCGCGTGGGACGGCATTTCGCCATCGGCATCCGGCATGGCGAGCCGGGCTACTTCGTCTCGCATCCCATCCGCGACGGCGCGCGCGTGGTGGGCGTGGCGGTGATCAAGATCGGCCTGCAGGCGGTGGACCAGGCCTGGTCCATGCTCGACGCGCCGGCGCTGCTGGCCGACGCGAACCAGGTCGTCATCCTGTCCTCCGAGCCCGCGTGGCTCTACACCGCGCTGGTGGAGCAGCCGGTGGAGCAGCGCGTGGACGCGCAGCTCGGCCGCCTCTACAACGAACAGCCCATCAATCCCTTCCCGCTGCCGGTGCAGTTGCGCTTCGACGAGGACGGCCAGGTGATCGACGGCACGGTGCGCGGCGGCGCCTCGCCGCGCGAGCAGCTGCTGCGCCGCGAGATGCTGCTCATCGGGCGCAGCATCGACGGCATGAACTGGCGGCTGCTGACCTTCCTGGACCTGCGCGAGGCGCGCAACCAGGCGCTGGAGCACGCCATCCTGTCGTCGCTGGTGGCGGGCTTCCTGGTGCTGCTGTCGCTGTTCCTGGGCCAGCGCCGCAGCATCGTGCGCCAGCGCCTGGAGGCGCAGCGGCTGCTGGAGCAGGCCAATGCCAACCTGGAGCAGAAGGTGGCGCGGCGCACGCGCGTGCTCTCCGACACCAACGCCCGGCTGCGCCGCGAGGTGGCCGAGCGCGTGCAGGCCGAGCAGACGCTGCGCGCGGCGCAGGACGAGCTGATCCAGGCCGCCAAGCTGGCCGTGGTGGGGCAGCTGGCCGCGGGCATCACGCACGAGCTGACCCAGCCGCTGGGCGCGATCCGCACGCTCTCGGGCAACGCCGCGGAATTCCTGCGCCGCGGCAACCTGCAGGCGGTGGCGGGCAACCTGGACATGGTGGCGCGGCTGTCGGACCAGATGGGCGGGATCATCCAGCCGCTCAAGGCCTTTGCCCGCAAGTCGCCCGCGCTGCCGGTGCGCTGCGACGTGGCGGTGGCCGTGGGCAACGCGCTGTTCCTGTTCCAGCAGCGCATCGCCAAGGAGGGCGTGGCGCTGCACAACGGCTGCGAGCCGGGACAGGTCTTCGCCTGGTGCGACCAGAACCGGCTGGAGCAGGTGCTGATCAACCTCGTCGCCAACGCGCTGGACGCGATGAAGGACGCACCGCACAAGTCGCTGACGCTGGGCGCGGTGCTGGAGCCCGCAAGCACTCCCAAAGACTCCGTTCGGGCTGAGCCTGTCGAAGCCCTGCCGCCCAGTGCGCACCCAGGCCCTTCGACGGGCTCAGGGCGAACGGGAACCATGGTGCGCATCGACGTGCTGGACAGCGGCAGCGGCTTCTCCACGCAGGCGCTGGACCGCGTCTTCGAACCCTTCTTCACCACCAAGCCCGTGGGCGCCGGCCTGGGCCTGGGGCTGGTGATCTCGCGCGACATCGCGCGCGACTTCCACGGCGAGCTGGAGGCCGCCAATCGCCCCGAGGGCGGCGCGCGGCTGACGCTGCGGCTGCCGGCGGCGCCGGACAATCACGAACCATGAGCCCTGAACTGACCGTCCTGCTCGTCGAAGACGACCTCCACATGCAGATCGCCTGCGTGCAGGCCCTGCAGCTCGCGGGCCTGGAGGTGCAGGCCGTGGGGTCCGCGGAAGAGGCCCTGCCCAGGCTCGACGCCGGCTTCCCCGGCGTGGTGGTCACGGACATGCGGCTGCCGCGCGCAGACGGCATGTCGGTCATCCGCCGCTGCCGCGAGCTCGACCCCGACCTGCCGGCCATCATGATCACCGGCCACGGCGACGTGAGCCTGGCGGTGGAGGCCATGCGCAGCGGCGCCTACGACTTCATCACCAAGCCCTTTTCGCCCGAGCAGCTGGTGGAAGTGGTGCGCCGCGCGCTGGAGAAGCGGGCGCTGACGCTGGAGGTCGCATCCCTGCGGCGCGCGCTGCGCGAACGCGGCGGGGTGGAGGGCAAGATCGTGGGCCGCTCGCCGCAGATCGAGCGCGTGCGCCGGCTGGTGATGGACGTTGCGGACTCACCGGTGGACGTGCTTATCCACGGCGAGACCGGCACCGGCAAGGAAGTGGTTGCGCAGGCACTGCATGAGCTGTCGCAGCGGCGCGGCGCGCCCTTCGTGGCGCTGAACTGCGGCGGACTGCCGGACAACCTGCTCGACAGCGAGCTGTTCGGGCACGAGGCCGGCGCCTTCACCGGCGCGCAGCGGCGCCGCGTCGGCAAGATCGAGCACGCGCACCGCGGCACGCTGTTCCTGGACGAGCTGGAGAGCATGCCCATGGGCGTGCAAGTGAAACTGCTGCGCGTGCTGCAGGAGCGCGTGGTGGAGCGGCTGGGTTCCAACGTGCCGCAGCCGGTGGACGTGCGCGTGGTGGCCGCCACCAAGGACGACCTGCTGGCACGGGCGAAGCAGGGCAGCTTCCGCGCCGACCTGGTGTACCGGCTCAACGTCGTGACCATCGAGCTGCCGCCGCTGCGCGAGCGGCGCGAGGACATCCCGCTGCTGCTGGAGCATTTCATGCTGCTGGCCGCGAGCCGCTACGGCCGGCCGCAGCCCGAGGTGGGCATGCAACAGATGCACAAGCTCATGGCGCATGACTGGCCGGGCAACGTGCGCGAGCTGCGCAACGTGGCGGACTGCCTGGTGCTGGGCGTGCGCGCCAACGTGCCGGGGCTGGAGGCCGCGGCGGCGGCGCCTGAGCCCGCCCCCGCGCCCGCGGCGGAGGAGGGTGGCCTGTCGCTGGTGGAAAGCGTGGAGGGCTACGAGCGCAGCCTGATTCGCGCCGAGTTGCAGCGCCAGGGCGGCAACATCGCCCGCAGCGCCAAGGCGCTGCGCATACCCAAGACCACGCTCAACGACAAGATCCGAAAGTACGGGTTGCAGGGGGAATGAACGCCCGGCGCCCTGCCGCGTTCGTCAAGTGGGCCCTCTGGCGCAAGCAGGTACTCACATCGAACCACGCGATTCTTCGGTGTACGCGGACATGGGTTGAAGGCGCGGTTTCGGCGTCATTTGCCGTTGCGTCCGCAATCGGTCAAGAGAATTTCCTCGCCGCAGTTGGGAAACTGCAGGGCATGACGGCACAACACCAGGTATTGCCGCCTGTCCAGCGGAAGTCGTCGTGCCCGCACCTGAGTTGCATTCTTTTTCGTGGCCTGAAGTAACCGTGGGGACATTTCCTCCCCAGTTGGTGGGATTTGGGTTCCCCCTTTTAGACTCCGCCCGTCTTGCAGGTGCCGTGACGTATTTCACGGTCCGTCAGCCCAGGGGTTGTGACTGCGAGATGTGTCCCACGGTGAACGCAGTTCCCGGGGACGGCACGCGGTGGCGCTTGCAGCGCACCGCGGTCCTGGCCACGAGCCTGGCGCCGTCTCCACGGGTTTGATAACCGCCTGCGCGTTCTTGTGGGGTCGTGGTTCGGCGCTTCGTGGCTCGCCTTGAGCGGCCGTGTGCGTTGGGATCAGCCTGTCCGGCCTGCAAGCGTCGGTCTCCGGCCTCTTCACTGGCCGGTAGGCCGCTGGTGTGCGGTGTCCGGACGACACGCGTGCCGGCCTCTGGCGGAGGTGGCGCCGCACAACAAGGAATGCATGTGATGACCAACGTCACCACACCGCGCCGTCGACGTCCGGCGTTCTCGGCGGCCATGGCCTGCCTGGCGCTGACCGTCGGCACTCCCGTCGCCCAGGCGCAGACGCTGCTGGAGGCCCTGCAGAGCATGCGGGCCATGGCCGTGCCGCTGCCGGCCGAGTCCGCCGCGGGTGCGCCCATGGCGCAGCCGGTGCCCGTGCTCACGCCGGCCAAGCTGGCGGAGGTTCGCAGCGAGGCGGAAAAGGGTGCGCTCGCACGTTTCATCGTTGCCGAGTACAAGACCACGCGGGACTTGGCTGCGCGCATCGTCAACGCCGCCTACGCGGCCGGCGCGCGCTACCAGCTGCAGCCCTCGCTGCTGCTGGCCATCATCTCGCGCGAGTCCACCTTCAACCCCCGCGCCACCAGCGGCTACGGCGCGCAGGGCCTGATGCAGGTCGTGCCTCGCTTCCACATGGACAAGCTGCAGGAAGTCCGCGCCACCTACGCACAGGCCTCGCTGTACCACCCCGAGACCAATATCGACGTCGGCGCGCGCATCCTGGCCGAGTACATCGACGCGGAGTCCAGCCTGCAGCGCGGGCTGCAGAAATACTCGGGCCGGGCTCCCCGCTACATCGAGAAGGTGATGGAGGAGCACGACGCCTTCGAGCGCGTGCGCAACGAGGCGGACAAGGAAGAAGGCGGCAGCGCCTGATTCGATTCGTTGCCGAAGCTGAAGAATTCCCTCGCCCTGCCCACGAAGGCGAGGCCCATGCTGGCCGGCCGGGATGCTGCCCGGTATGCGTGGACGTCCATCCCCGCCCATGCGGGGACAGGCGCTGCGTGGGGGTGGCGAGGAGATTTCAGGCGTCTTCCTGGTCTCCCGCCATGCCGCCGGCGCCCAGGTAGTCCTTGATCTTGTCGATGCGCGTGCCCACGACCTGGGCCGCGCCGACCAGCGCTTCGTCCGTGGTGCCCAGCGCCTGGCTCCAGCGCTTGACGGCGGCTTCGTCCTGCAGATTGACCTGGGCCTGCGACCAGGTGTTTTGCGCGGCTTCCGATTCGTGGCTCATGGCGTCTCCACTGTTGAGGGCTGTAGGCCCAATCGGCAATTCCGGTTCCCGTCGAGGCAGTGTTTCGAACAGCCGCCGCTCCTGTTGCCTGGGTGCGCCAGGGATATGCCCGCCCTTCCTGGCATGAAAGCTGCCATTGCGAGGCCTGCATTTGCCAGGCCGCCAGCCCAATCTGGCCGGTTTGGCCTCAGGAATCGACCAGATATTGATGCCAAGGAATGTTCTTGAATATGACGGGGAAGACGAAGCGAGAAAATCTTAAAACCACCATCCGGGGTGCCGTGGCGCTGCTGGCGGGCTGCGCCTTGTTCACGGGCTGTACCACCGCGCCGCTATCCCAGAGCGCCGTCTCCGCCAACCTGGTGCAGGAAGACGCGCACAACAAGCTGCTGGCGCTCAACGTGGCCCGGGCCGTGAACCGCATGCCCATGCATTTCACGCAAGTGTCCGCGGTGCGCCCGGCGCCCTACGGCTTCGGGTTGGGCGTCCCGGGCGTCGGGGCGGAATTCGCGTTGGGCGGGGATGCGGGCAGCCTCATCACGCTGCGCCCTTCGCTCAACGGCTCGCCCAACGTCGACATCACGGTGCTGAACGAACAGGAGTTCTTTCGCGGCATTACGACGCCGCTGAAACCCGCGCTGCTGCTGTATTACCTGGACCAGGGCTGGCCCATGTCCATCCTGCTGCCCTTATTCGTGCAGTCCATCGAGTTTTTCGACGAGGCCGGGCAGTTGCGGGAAAGGGTTCGAAATGCGCCAGGCAGCGCGGAATTTCAGCGCTTCACCGATCTCGTGGCCACGCTGTTTCACTGCGAGATCGCCGGCACGTCCACCGGGGAATTCGTCTATTACTCCGGCCGTCTGGACGGCTCGCAGTTGAAGGACCCGGTGGGCGCTGCGGCGGCGAAGAACGCCGGGCTGGTGCCGGTGGCCGGCGGGAAGGTCGTCACGCAGGAACAGGATGCCGCCAACGGCTTCATGCTCGCGGCGGACAACGGCGATCTGGCCCTCACGATGGTCAACAAGCCCGACAGCACCGCCTGCGACCGGTACAAGTTCAAGACGGCGCAGGACCAGGCGCGCGAGGTGTCGTCCACGGTGGCCACCACGCGTGCGGGCGTGGGTCGTGAGACGCCGGCGGACCAGGCCGGCACAGCGGGCTCGGCCGCCGCTGCAGCCGCAAAGCTCAGCGCCCGCCTGGTGCTGCGCTCGCCCGAGGCGATGGTCTATTACCTGGGCGAGGTGGTGCGCTGGCAGAACTCGAACCGGCGCCCGCTGCTGTTCCCGGACGGGCCGACGCGGGAGCGGGATTTCATGCTCTTCGACATGCCCACGGCCGAGCCGGACCGCACGGCATTCAAGTTCGATTACCAGGGCCAGACCTACCACGTGCCGCCTTACGCGCCGGGCAACCGCACCGTGCACGCGCTCTCGCTCCTGACGCAGATCATCGGCCTGCAGAACCGGGGAACGACCTCGCCGGCGACGGCGAACGTGCGGATCGTGCAGTGACCCAGCTCGGATCAGAAGGGTGCGTCGTCGGCGACTGCTGGTACCACGAGGAATGGGCCTGGGTCGGGTGCCGCTTCGTCCAGGCCCGGCGCAGCAGCAGCGGCCTGTGCCAGGGCTTTCCAGGCGGTGCCTGGGAGCCGCCCATGCTGGTCATGGAGCTGCAGTGCTGAACCCGGCCTCGCGCTACGCGCCGGCCACCAATTCCTCGGCACTGCGCAGCGCAGAGCCGCCCGCGTTGCGCAACAGCCCCAGCTGAGCGGCCAATGCGCCCTTGAGCGCGACGGGCATGCCGGCGTAGCGGTTGCGCAGCTGGTACGGGTCCGTGGCGAGCTCGTAGTACTCGCCCTCGCCGTTGTCGTAGAGCACGAAGCTCTGGCGCTCAGCCGTGCGCAGGCCTGCGTAGGCCAGCTCGGCGCCGACCGCCTGTGCCGTCTGGCTCTCCAGCAGGAAGGCGCGCCGCCAGGGCGCCACGGGCGCTCCGCTGAGCAACGGCACCAGCGAGCGCCCGTCCACGAATTCCGGTGGCGTCACGCCGGCCAGGGCCGCGAAAGTGGGAGCGAAATCCACGTT
The DNA here is from genome assembly GCA_023410975.1 of Pseudomonadota bacterium. GTDB lineage: Bacteria > Pseudomonadota > Gammaproteobacteria > Burkholderiales > Burkholderiaceae_C > Azohydromonas. The sequence continues at coordinate 8,694 of JAEYPG010000471.1, read as the reverse complement.
GCCCGTGACTTGGCGCGCCACGCGCCCGGCCGGGATGCCTGGGCCGCGCACCACCAGCGGCGCGCGGATGGCCTCTTCGTAGGCACGCCGCTTGTCGTCGGGAATGCGGTGCTCGCCGTGGAAGAAGCCGTTGTCCGACGTGAAGAAGATGTAGGTGTTACCGAGCTGGCCGGTGTTCCGTAGCGTCCACACCAGGCGCTCCACCATGTCGTCCAGCGACGCCGCGCACTGGCGCTGCTTGCGGTAGACGGTGTCGATTGCGCTGATGGCGGCGGCACCAAGGCGCGGCAGGCGCCGCACCCAGGTCGGCTTGTCGCTCACGTCGGCCTCGTTGAAGGAGGGCGGGCGCGGCGCCTGGATGCCGGGGAAAAGGTCCTCGTACTCCACCTGCACCCGGTACGGCTTGTGTGGCAGGAAGGGGGCCAGGAACAGGAAGAAGGGCCGCCCGGGGGGATCGGCGGCGGCGCTGCGCAGAAACTGCTGGGCGCGGCGCAGCAGCACGTTCTGGAAATGGTCCTCCGGCGCGCCGCCGTAATTGCGCGTCGTGCCGTTGTCGTTGACGCTGTACCAGTATTGGGTGTAGTAGCTGCCGCCGTTGGCCACGAACCAGGTATTCCAGCCGGGTGGGATGTAATTCATCCCCGACTCCACGGACGGGTAATTGTTGAGATATTTGCCCATCATCGCCGTGTGATAACCGGCGGCCTGCAGCCAGGTCGCGACGGTCGAGGCTTCCTTGCCCTCCAGATAGAACTTCCCGAAGCCGCCGTCGGGCGCGACGTTGTCCCAGATGCCGGTGTTGTGCGCGAATTGCCCGCGCAGCATCGTCGCGCGCGACGGGCAGCACAGCGTCAGGCTAATGAAGTGGTTGGCGAATTCAATGCCGGGCTGCGTTACCAGCCGCCGCAGCTTGGGCATGTGCTGGTACACGCCCACGTCCATGTCGTCCACGGTGATGAACAGGATGTTGCGGTGCTCGCCGCCGGGAGGGGCCGATTTGGCCGGCATGGCGAGACTGGCCGTTGCCGCCAAGGCGAGGCGGCGGCGCGAGATATTGACGGGGCCTTGCACGGATTGACGAGCCGGTTTCATCACGGTGCTCCTTTCCATGTTCCCAGGCCTGATGCGCAATGGCGGCAGGGAAGCGGGAATTTCCGCCTTTGCCGCGCTCCGTCAAGCCGGGGAAGAAACCGGTGGCGGGATTGAATCCGGGCTTCAGCGCGTGCCGGCCGGCACCTCCTCCGTGCGGCGCAGTGCCGCGCCGCGCGCGTTCTTGAGCGCCTGTACCTGCTCCGCCAGCGCCCCTTTGAGCGCGACGCGCATGCCGTCGTAGCGGTTCTGCAGCTGGTAGGGGTCCAGCCGCAGGTCGTAGTACTCGCCCTCGCCGCTGTTGTAGAGCACGAAGCTCTGGCGCTGGGCGGTGCGCAGTCCGCTGTAGGACAGGCGCGGGCCGTTGATCTCCGGCGGCTGGCTCTCCAGCAGCAGCGACTGGCGCCAGCGGGACGGCGGCGCGCCGCTGAACAGCGGCACCAGGGAGCGGCCGTCCACGAAGGTGGGCGTCGCCACGCCGGCGATGGCGGCGAAGGTGGGTGCGAAGTCCACGTTGGCCGTGAGCTCGCGCACCACGCGCCCGGCCGGGATGCCGGGGCCACGCATCAACAGCGGCGCGCGGATGGCCTCCTCGAAGGCGCGGCGCTTGTCGTCCGGGATGCGGTGCTCGCCGTGGAAGAAGCCGTTGTCCGAGGTGAACACGACGGTGGTGTTGGCCAGCTGCCCGGTGCTGCGCAGCGTGGACACCAGCGCGGCCACCATGTCGTCCAGCGCCTGTGTGCACTGGCGGCGCTTGCGGTACATGAGGTCGATGGCGCGGATGGCCTCGGCATCCAGCCGCGGCAGCCGCTGCACCCAGACAGGCTTGTCGCTCACGTCGGCCTCGTTGAACGAGGGCGGCCGCGGCGCCTTCACATCCGGGAACAGGCTCAGGTAGCGCGGGGGCGCGGTGAAGGGCGTGTGCGGCAGGAATGGCGCCACGTAGAGGAAAAACGGCCGCCCCGGCGGATCGCCTGCCGCGTCGCGAATGAAGGCCTGTGCCCGCTGCAGCATCACGTCGTTGAAATGGTCCTGGGGCCGGCTGCCGAAATGCACGGTGCGGCCGTCGTCATTGACGTCGTAGTTGTACTGGCCATATTCATCGCCGCCATTGGGCACGAACCAGGTATCCCAGCCCGGCGGCACGTAGGTCTTTCCGGAAGCTTCGGACGGGTAGTCGTTGAGGTATTTCCCGACCAGCCCGGTTCGGTATCCGGACCGCTGCAGCCAGGTCGCGATGGTGGACGATTCCAGGCCGTCCTGGAAGAATTTGTTGAAGCCGCCGAATTTCCCGCCATTGGCGACGATATCGGTGTTGTGCCCGAACTGGCCGCGCAGCATGGTTGCGCGCGAGGGGCAGCACAGCGTGAGGCTGATGAAATGGTTTTCGCATTCCATGCCGGGCGCCCCCACCAGCCGCCGCACCTGCGCCATGTGCTGGAACAGGCCGTAATCCATGTCGTCGACGCAAATGAACAGGATGTTGCCGCGGGTGGCTTCCTGTGCCGTCAAACCCGCCGGCGTGGCCAGGCTGGCCGACGCCGCCAGGGTGAGCCGGCGCCTGGAGATATTCACGGGTGCCATGCTGTTTTTGCGTTCCGGTTTCATGTCCTGCTCCTCGGCCGGGATTTGCGCCCGGCATCCGGGAAAAACGGGGAAGCGAAATTCCTACGCTTCCCCTTGAGCGTCAAGCCGGAAATGAAACCGCTTGTCTGCAGGCCTTGGCTCAGCCCGCAACGACTTCCTCCGCCCGGCGCAGCGCAGCGCCGCCGGCGTTTTGCAGCGTGCGCAGCTGCGTCACGAGCGCCGACTTGAGCTCGGCCGGCATGGTCTTGATGCGGTTGTCGAGCTGGTAGGGATCGGTGCGCAGGTCGTAGTACTCGTTGAAGCCGTAGTCCCAGCGCACGAAGGTCTTGCCGCTGCGCGTGCGCAGCCCGACGTAGGACTGGTAGATGCTGTTGACCTCCGGCGTCTGGCTCTCCAGCAGCAGCGACTGGCGCCAGCGTGCCGGTCCGGCACCGCTGAACAGCGGCACCAGCGAGCGGCCGTCCACGAAAGACGGCGGCGTGACGCCGGCCATGGCGGCGAAGGTCGGTGCCAGGTCCACGTTGCAGCTGAGCTGCGTCACCGTGCGTCCGGCCGGAATGCCCGGGCCGCACATCACCAGCGGCACGCGGATGCTTTCCTCATACGCGCGGCGCTTGTCGCCCGGGATGCGGTGCTCGCCGTGGAAATAGCCGTTGTCGGAGCTGAACACGATGTAGGTGTTGTCCAGCTGGCCGGTGGCTTCCAGGGTGTTGACCAGGCTCTCGACCGTGTCGTCGATGGCCTGCGCCGCCTGGCGCTGGCGCCGGTAGAAGCCGTGGATGCGCCTGATGGTGGCATCGTCCAGCAGCGGCAGCCGCTTGAGCCAGCGTGGCTTGTCGCTCACGTCGGCCTCGTTGAAGGAAGGCGGGCGCGGCAGCTCCAGGTCGCGGAACAGGTTCAGGTAGCGTTCCGGGGACAGCGAGGGCCCGTGCGGCAGGAAGGGCGCGAGGTACAGGAAGAAGGGCCGGCTGGGTGGGTCGCCCGCCGCGGCACGCAGGAAGCGGTTGGCGCGCTGCGTCAGCAGGTCGTGGAAATGGTCCTCGTCCGCATGGCCGTAGGCCACGGTCAAGCCGTCGTCGTTGAGCGTGTAATTGAGCTGGCGGTAATAGTTGCCGCCGTTGGGGACCAGCCAGGTGTCCCAGCCCTGGGGCACGTGATTCGGCCCCGGCGCTTCCTTTGGGTAGTTGTTGAGGTATTTGCCCATCAGCCCGGTGCGGTAACCGGCGCTGCGCAGCCACACGCCCACGGTGGAAGATTCCAGCCCGGTGAGAAAGAATTTTTCGAATCCTCCCGTAGGGCCGTCGTTGTCGCGCACGCCGTGGTTGTGCCCGAATTGGCCGCGCAATATCGAGGCACGCGAGGCGCAGCAGATGGCCAGGCTGACGAAATGGTTCTTGAATTCCATGCCCCGCTGCGTGATCAGCCGCCGCACCTTGGGCATCTGCTGGAACATTCCATAATCCATGTCGTCCACGAGGATGAACAGGATGTTGGGCCGCGGACTCGATGGTGCCGCCAATACCGGCGCAGCCAGCCCCGCGGGCACGGCCTGTACCAGCCGCCGCCGCGACATATTCACTGACTTCATGCACGCTCCTTCTCGGTGCTGAATTTGAGGGTCCAGTGCCGGCAGCTGAAGAACATTCTCCAAGCTGCTGCGCCTAGTGATATGGGATTGCGCCGGCTTCCCGTGTTGTGTAGGAGAAACGGATTGACGCTGCGCACGAATTTGTTTTTCTCGCCGGTGGTTTAGCACGTGTCCGGAGCGATCATTGGAAATCCACTGAAAACTCCTGCTCCAAACGTGAATGGCCTTCGAATGTCGGGAATTGGTACGTCGTTTGCCAAGGGGGCTCATCCATCGACTGGGAGGCTCATGGCTGACTCCATCCTGTCCCACGGCGTCAAGATCGCCGAGGAAGGCGAACCCTTTCCGCGCGGCGCCACCTTCACCGGCCAGGGCGTGAACTTCGCGCTGTTCTCCGCGCACGCCACGCGCGTGGAGGTGTGCATCTATGACGAGAGTGGCGAGCACGAGATCGACCGCTGGGTGCTGCCCGAGTTCACCGACGAGGTGTGGCACGGCTTCGTTCCGGGGCTGCAGCCCGGCGCGCGCTACGGCTACCGGGTGCACGGGCCCTACGCGCCGCTGGATGGCCACCGCTTCAACCCCAACAAGCTGCTGCTGGACCCCTACGCCAAGGCCGTGATGGGACAACTGCGCTGGGACCCGGCGCTGTTCGGCTACACGCTGGGGCATCCGGACGGCGACCTGAGTTTCGACGAGCGCGACAGCGCGCCCTTCATGCCCAAGAGCGTGGTGGTGGATTCGCACTTCAAGTGGACCCAGACCCTGAGCCGGCGCGTGCCCTGGGACCGCACCGTGCTCTACGAGCTGCACGCGCGCGGCTTCACCATGCGCCACCCTGGCGTGCCCGAGCACCTGCGCGGCACCTTCGCCGGGCTGGCGCACGACGCGGTGCTGGACCGCATCCGCGACCTGGGCGTCACCAGCATCGAGCTGCTGCCCGTCCACATGTTCGTCAGCCAGCAGATGCTGGAGGACAAGGGGCGCGCCAACTACTGGGGCTACGACACGCTGAGCTTCTTCGCGCTGCACCCTGCCTACATGGCCGGGCCGTGGATCGACGAGTTCAAGCACCTCGTGGACCGCGTGCACGCGCGCGGCATGGAGGTGATCCTGGACGTGGTCTACAACCACACGCCCGAAGGCAACGAGCTGGGCCCCACGCTGTGCTTCAAGGGCATCGACAACGCCAGCTACTACCGGCTGCTGCCCGACCAGCCGCGCTACTACATCAACGACACCGGCACCGGCAACACGCTCAACCTCAGCCACCCGCGCGTGCTGCAGATGGTCACGGACAGCCTGCGCTACTGGGCCACGGAGATGCACGTGGACGGCTTCCGCTTCGACCTGGCCACCATCCTGGGCCGCGAGCCCTACGGCTTCGACGAGGGCGGCGGCTTCCTGGACAGCTGCCGCCAGGACCCGGTGCTCTCCAGCGTCAAGCTCATTGCCGAGCCCTGGGACTGCGGTCCCGGCGGCTACCAGGTAGGCGGCTTCCCGCCCGGCTGGGCCGAGTGGAACGACCGCTTCCGCGACACCGTGCGCGCTTTCTGGAAGGGCGACGAGGGCATGGTCGCGCCGCTGTCGCAATGCCTCACCGCCAGCGGCGACCGCTTCAACCGCCGCGGGCGCCGGCCTTGGGCCAGCGTCAACTTCATCACCGCCCACGACGGCTTCACGCTGGCCGATCTGGTCAGCTACAACGACAAGCACAACGAGGCCAACGGCGAGGACAACCGCGACGGCCATTCCGACAACCGCTCGTGGAACTGCGGCGCCGAAGGGCCGACGGACGATGCGGACGTCCTGGCGCTGCGCGCGCGGCAGCAGCGCAACATGCTCGCCACGCTGCTGCTGTCGCAGGGCACGCCGATGCTGCTGGCCGGCGACGAAATCGGGCGCACGCAGCAGGGCAACAACAACGCCTACTGCCAGGACAACGACATCTCTTGGGTGCAGTGGTCCGCCATCGACGACGCGGGAGGCGCGCTGGAGGCCTTCACGCGGCGGTTGCTGCAGCTGCGCGGGCGCTACCCGGTGCTGCGGCGCAAGCGCTTTCTCACGGGCGACCTGGTGAGCGAGGAGGTACGGGACGTGGTGTGGCTGTCCTGCGACGGCGCGGAGATGGATGCCGGACGCTGGGACGACCCGAACACGCGCTGCCTGGGCATGCTGCTGGACGGGCGCGCGCCATCCTCCGCCGTGCCGCGCCCGGCCGACGATGCCAGCGTGCTGCTGCTGTTCAACGCCTGGCACGAGCCGATCCACTTTTCGTTGCCCGCGCATCCGGACGAGGGAAGTCAGTGGCTGCGGCTGCTGGACACGGCCGAACCCGACGCGCCGCCGGCCTCACTGGACGTTGGCGAGAAGCTGACGATGGCAGGGCGCTCGCTGGTGCTGCTGGCGAGCCGGGAGTGAGGCGCGGCCCGGCGGCGAGACTCAGGCCCCCCGCGCCTCCAGCCTGAACACCGCCACCACCTGCGCCAAACGCTCTGCTTGCTGGCGCAGGCTCTGCGCGGCGCCGGCTGACTGCTCCACCAGCGCGGAGTTCTGCTGCGTGCTCTCGTCGAGGTGCCGCACCGCGCTGTGCACCTGGCCGATGTCGTCGCTCTGCGTGCCGGCGGCGGTGCTGATCTCGCCGATGATCTGCGCGACGCGGCGCACGCCGGACACGATCTCGTCCATGGTCTGGCCGGCCTCGCCGACCAGGCGCGCGCCGTTGTCCACCTTGGCGACGCTGGTGCCGATGAGTGCCTTGATCTCGCGCGCCGCCTCCGCGCTGCGCTGCGCCAGCGAGCGCACCTCGCCGGCCACGACGGCGAAGCCGCGCCCGGCCTCACCCGCGCGCGCGGCCTCCACGGCAGCATTGAGCGCCAGGATGTTGGTCTGGAAGGCGATGCCGTCGATGGTGCCGATGATGCTGGCGATGCGCTGCGAGCTGGCGTCGATCTCCTGCATGGTCGCCACCACCTGCGACACCACCGCGCCGCCGCGCGTGGCCACCTCGGCGGCTTCGCCGGCCAGGCGGCTGGCGGTGGAGGCGGACTGCGCGCTGTGCCCCACCGTGCTGCTGAGCTGCTCCATGGACGCGGCCGCCTGCTGCAGGCTGGCCGCGGTGCTGGCCGTGCGCTGCGAGAGGTCCGTGTTGCCGCTGGCCACCTCGGCGCTGGCGAGCTGGATGCTCGACGCCGCGTCGCGCACCTGGCCTACCAGGCGATGCAGGTTGGCCTGCATGTCGCCCAGTGCCTCCAGCAGCCGTGCCGTCTCGTCGCGGCCCTGCACCTCGGGCGCATGACTGAGGTCGCCCTGGGCGATGCGCCGGGCCATCGCCACGGCCTCGTCCAGCGGGCCGCACACCGAGCGCAGCGTCAGCAGCATCAGCGGCAGGAAGATCGCCAGCACGCCACCCACCAGGCCCAGGCGCAGCATGGAGGCCAGGTGCATGCCGGACGAGAGCTGCTCGTGCAGCCCGGCCTGGCTGGCCTGCTCGGCCTGGCGCAGCTCCTCGTTGACGGCCTGCAGCGCCTTGGCCGTGTCCTCGGCCTGCGAGGCATAAGCCAGCGCCGCGGAGGCGTCGAGCTGTGCCGCCTGGAGCCTGTCGGCGATGGGGGAAATGATCCCGGCGTACTCGGTGGCGAGCTGCTGCTGCTTCGCCACCAGCGCCGCGATGTCCGCGGCGCCGCCGCTGGCGGCCAGCAGCTCCTCGCCGCTCTTCCTCAGGGCCAGCAGCTGCTCCTTCCAAAGCCGGTGGTAGCTCTCGACCTCGGTGGGGTTGGACACCGACTGGGCAATCATCGCCGCCTCGTAGCAGCGCAGCCCGGACAGCGCCTCGCGCAGCGAGCCCACGGCCTCGCTGGCGGTGGTGGCCTGGTTGAACAGGCTGGAGACGGTGGCGATGCCGCTGGCCGTGGAGATCAGGCCCCACACGCCCACCACCACCAGGGCGGCGGTGACGAGTGCGGTCACCAGTAGAAAACGGGTACGGATGGAGAGCTGGCGCAGGGTTGACATGGGTTTCGTCTTGGTCCGTTCCGGTGCCGGTTCGCGGCAGCGGGTGAGGGGTTCCGGCGTCCGGGCATGCGCCGGACGCCGGGTCGCAGGCGAAGGAGTTGTGCTCGCTTCGGCCGAGAGGGCGAGGACCAAGCAATTGTCGTACACACGGTTGCTTACAGATTCAGCCCTGAAGGTATGCAACCGCCCGAGTTGTCATGCACCAGCCTGTGTCGCGGGCGGTGCGTATGCACCAGGCTCGGGCCTTTCAGCTTGCACTGCTCTTGTCATGCCTCTCATCGGAACATGCTGGGCAGCCACATCGAGAAGGCGGGCACGTAGGTCACGAGAGCCAGGCACACGCCCAGGGCGCCGTAGAAGGGCAGGATGGACTTCATCACCTGGCCCACGGAGATGCCGCCGATGGCGCAGCCCAC
>JAEYPG010000432.1 GCA_023410975.1 Pseudomonadota bacterium | reverse complement strand
GGTCCAGCAGGCGCAACCGGTCCAGACGCGCCTGCGCCAGCTCCACCGTCTGCAGCCCGGCGGGCGTCCAGCCCAGCTTGCCCTGCACGCCCAGCTGGCCCTCCGGCAGCGGACGCAGCGCCTGCGCCAGCAGCGGCGCCAGCGGACGCAGCGGCAGCGCCTTCAGGTCGAAATTCAGCGTGCCGCCCTCGGCCGCGGCGTCGCCCGACAGCTTCAACTCCCCGGCCGGGGCGTCGGCGCCGCCCTCCTGCGGCCGCAGCCGCGCCGAGGCCTCGAAGGGCACGGCGGCCTGCAACGGCCATTGCAGCTCGCGCGCCTGGGCGTCGAGCGCCTCCACGCGCCAGCGCAGCTTCAGCGCGTCGTCGCGCCAGTGCAGCGCCGCACCCTTGATCTGCAGCGCCTGCGCCGACACCTTCCACGCAGCCTCGGACGCGGCGCCGTCCGCTGCGCCCGAGGCTGCCTTGGCAACCTCCTTGGCGGGCTTCGCAGCCGCAGCATCGGAGCCGCCCAGTGCCGGCAGCAACCGCCCTCGCGCATCCCGCCCGGCGTGCAGGGCAAGCCCATCCAGGCTCACGGCGCCGAGAGCGATGCGGCGTCGCAGCGGCTGCGAGGGCTGGATCTCCACCTGCAGCGACTTCCAGCCCAGCAGCGGCTCGCCGCGGCCGTCGGCCAGCGCCAGGTCCTGCGCCTGCAGCCGGCCCTGCACGTCCAGCTCCGGCGAGCCGTCGTCGGCCAGGCGGAAGCGCAGCTGCAGCTGCGTGCCGAACTGCCCGCGCTCCAGCTTCAAGTTCAGGCTGCTGGGCAGGTAGGGGCTCAGGGACGCGAGATCCAGCGCCTCCAGGCTCAGCTCCAGCGTGCTGTCGCGGTGGCGCGAGAAGGGCGTGGCGCGGGCGCCGCTGTCGAAGCGGCTGCCATCGAGGACGAAAGCCAGGCGCGGCTGCACCTGCGTCTCCACGTCCGCGGGCAGGCTGGAGATGAAGGGCAGCGCCACATTCAGCTCGTGCAGCTCGTGGCGCACGCCGTGCGCCTCGTCCTGGTAGAGCAGCTCACCGCGCTCCAGGCGCAGGTTGTGCAGCGCGAAGCGCGGGGGTGGCGCGTCCTCGCTGCTTTCGGCCTTCGGTTGAGCACTCAACCGCTGCAGCATGTCGTCGAGGTCGGTGCTGCCGTCGGCACGGCGCGTGATGCGCAGCCGCGGCGCGGTGACCTCTATGGCGCTGAGCACCGGGGCGCGCTGCCACAGCGAGCTGGCCTCCAGGTCGAGCAGCAAACGCTCGATCTGCGCCTGCGGTGCCGGCGCCGCAGCGCCCTCGGCCTGCGGCGCGGCGGGCCCGGCCAGCGTGATGCCCTCGACGCTGAGCCGCAGATTCCAGGGCGTGAACCGGATGCTGTCCACACGCAGTTCGCGGCCCAGCAGCTCACTGCCGCGCTGCTGCAGTTGCCATTTCAACAGTGGCGGCAGCGCCAGCGCGCCCAGCAGCCACAGCACTCCCAATGCGATCACCAGCGCGGCTAGCCATCGCGCCGCACGCTTGCCCTTGAACATCTGTTTTTGCTGATCAGTGCGGGCGGCCTGCGCACAATGCGCGCCACCCGGGGTGAGGAAACAACCAATGAACGAGATTGTGATGCGGCTGGGCCTGGAGGCCTGGAAGCCGGCGCTGGGCACGCTGCTGCTGCCGCCCGTGCCGGCGCTGCTGCTGGTGCTGCTGGGCTTCAGGCTGCGCCGGCGCGCGCTGGGCACGCTGCTGATGGCCGTGGCGGTGCTGGCGCTGTGGCTGGGGGCGTGCGCGGGGGCGGCGGAATGGGCCCGGCAGCGGCTGCTGGCGCCTCCGCCGGCCGCGAGCCCGGCCGCGCTGAAGGCGCTGCACCCGGCGCAGGCCACCATCGTCGTGCTCGGCGGCGGCAGCGAAAACCTGGCGCCGGAGTACGGCACGTCCAACCTGAGCCCGTGGTCGCTGGAGCGGCTGCGCTACGGCATCTGGCTGTCGCGCAGCAGCGGCCTGGGACTGGGTTTCAGCGGCGGCGTGGGGCACGCGGGCCTGCCCGGCGAGGCCGAGGCCACGGTGGCCGCCCGCATCGCGCGCGACGAGTTCAAGCATCCGCTGCGCTGGACGGAGAGCGGTTCGCGCGACACGCGCGAGAACGCTGCGCGCACGCTGGCGCTGCTGCGCCCGCAGGGCATCACCGACATCGTGCTGGTGACGCAGGATTGGCACATGCCGCGCGCGCAGCGCGCCTTCGAGCAGGCCGCCACGGCGGCCGGCATGCCGTTGCGCGTGACGCCGGCGCCAGTCGGCCTGGCGCCGCGCATCGAGCAGCCACTGCTGCGCTGGCTGCCCAGCAGCGAGGGCTTCACGCTGATGCGCCAGGTGGTGCGCGAGCGCATTGGCTTGCTCATGGGCGCCTGAGGCGGCCCCCAAAAAAGCGAACCCCTCCGCGCCAGGGCGCGGAGGGGACGGGCGATTGCCACCGCCTTTGGGGCTCCGGAGGTAGGCGGTCCGGGGCTCCTGTTGCGCAGAAGACTGCGCCACTTGCATGAACCTGCCGCAGCAGGCGAGGCAAAGGTAGCGCAGCGCCGGGACCGCTACAAGCTTGGCGATGGCTGCGGCAGGGACATCACGCGCCGGGGCCGCGAGACATGAGACGCTCAAAAAGTGCGTCCATCCGAGCCTGCACCGCAGGCTCCATCGTGATGGTGCGGCCCCACTCGCGGCTGGTCTCGCCGGGCCACTTGTTGGTTGCGTCCAGGCCCATCTTGCCGCCCAGGCCGCTCACGGGCGAGGCGAAGTCCAGGTAGTCGATCGGCGTGTCCGACACCAGCGTCGCGTCGCGCACCGGGTCCATGCGCGTGGTGATGGCCCAGATCACGTCGCGCCAGTCGCGGATGTTCACGTCCTCGTCCGTGACCACGATGAACTTGGTGTACATGAACTGGCGCAGGAAGCTCCACAGCCCGAACATCAGCCGCTTGGCGTGGCCCGGATAGGCCTTGCGGATCGAGATGACCGCCAGCCGGTAGCTGCAGCCTTCGGGCGGCAGATAGAAGTCCACGATCTCCGGGAACTGCTTCTGCAGGATGGGCACGAACACCTCGTTCAGCGCCACGCCCAGCACCGCGGGCTCATCGGGCGGCTTGCCGGTGTAGGTGGAGTGGTAGACCGGGTCTTTGCGCTGCGTGAGCCGGTCCACGCGGAACACGGGGAACCAGTCCTGCTCGTTGTAGTAGCCGGTGTGGTCGCCGAAGGGGCCTTCGAGCGCGTGCAGGTAGCCGCCGCGCTCCCTGAGCGGCACGCCGTCCTCGCTCACGCCCTCGTAGCCCGGCTCGGCCGTGGGGATGTGGCCCTCCAGCACGATCTCGGCGCTGGCCGGCGCCTGCAGCTTCAAGGCGCCCTCGCCCACCGAGGTCTCGGCCAGCTCGGTGCGGCTGCCGCGCAGCAGGCCAGCGAACTGGTACTCAGAGAGCGTGTCCGGCACCGGCGTGACCGCGCCCAGCAGCGTGGCCGGGTCGGCACCCAGCGCCACCGCGATCGGGAACGGCTGGCCCGGGTTGGCGCGGGCGAACTCGCGGAAGTCGAGCGCGCCACCGCGGTGCGCCAGCCAGCGCATGATCAGTTCGCGCCGCCCGATGAGCTGCTGGCGGTAGATGCCCAGGTTCTGGCGCGTGCGCGGCTGCGCCACCGACTGCGGGCCGCGCGTGATCACCAGGCCCCAGGTCAGCAGCGGGCCGGCGTCGCCAGGCCAGCACAGCTGGATCGGCAGCCGGTGCAAGTCCACCTCGCCGCCCTGCAGCACCTGCGCTTGGCACGCGGGCGAGGACACGCGCGCGGGCTTCATGTCCCACAGCGCCTTGCCCATGTGCAGCAGCCGTCCGGCGTCCTTGAGGCCGCGCGGAGGCTCGGGCTCCTTGAGGCTGGCCAGCAGCCGGCCGATTTCGCGCAGCTCCGAGGTGTCCTGCGCCCCCATGCCCAGCGCCACGCGGCGCGGCGTGCCGAAAAGATTCGCCAGCACCGGCATGTCGTGGCCGATAGGCTTCTCGAACCACAGCGCCGGGCCGCCGGCCTGCAGCACGCGGTCGCTCAGCGCCGTCATTTCCAGCCTGGGCGACACCGGATCGCTCACGCGACGCAGCTCGCCCAGGCGTTCAAGTTGCGCGACGAAGTCCCGCAGGTCGCGGTATTTCATTACCTATGGCTATAAAAGAGTGGATTGATATTCTTGACCGGTTATTTGAACCGTTCCTAGAATGAGTCCACCTGGCGGAGACCAGGGTTGTCCCGATCCCCTATTCAGGGGGAACGCTGCCTTGCAGCCGTGGCGCCAACGGTGCCGTGGAAGGGTCCGACCGGTGCGGGCCTGCTGCCGAACCATTATCGCCGCCGCCCCCGTGGCGTCCGTGGCGCCCCAGGCTGGGCGTACGGATGACACGCCGGTGGACGAAAGGAGAGCAATGACAGCGCTTGTCATGTTGCGCGCCCTGCGCGCCTCGGTCGCCGTCTTCCTGCGCGACGTCTTTTCCGGGCTGCTTCAAGTCAGCCACAACACCCTGGCCTTGCTGGGTCTCACGGTCGTGGCAGTGTTGGCCTTCGGCAGCAGCCACGCCGATCTGCGCCACGAGGTCGAGCGTGCGGCCCTGGGCTGGCTGCAATCCCGCCACGAGGCCCGCGCCGAGCGCGAGGGCAACCTGCTGGTGACGCTGTCCGATCCTCAAGGCGTGGCCCGTGCCACCGCGACCGACCCGAAGGAACTCGACCGCCAGCAGGCGGCCGTAGCCAAGTGGCTGTCGCGCCGCTACCGCGTGGCGCCCGAGCCGATCAGCCGCCTGGTGCAGGAAGCCTGGCAGGTGGGCCAGAAGGCCGGGCTGGAGCCCACGCTGATCCTGGCCATCATGGCCGTGGAATCCAGCTTCAACCCCTTCGCCCAGAGCGCCGTGGGCGCGCAGGGGCTGATGCAGGTGATGACGCGGGTGCACGACGACAAGTACGAGCGCTTTGGCGGCACGCTGGCGGCCTTCGATCCGGTCACGAACCTGCGCGTCGGCGTGCAGGTGCTCAAGGAATGCATCGCCCGCGCCGGCGGCGGCCTGGAAGCGGGGCTGCGCCACTATGTCGGTGCGGCCAATCTCCCCGAAGACGGCGGCTACGTGAGCAAGGTGCTGACGGAGCAGAGCTATCTGCGCCAAGTTGCCAGCGGCCGCGGCGTGCCCGTCAACGCTCCAACGCCGGCCCCGGCCGCACGTCCGACACCGACCAACGTCAACGCGGCCGAACAGACCGCTGCGGCGGCGAGCAGCCAGGTGGTCGCACTGCGCTGAAGCGCAGCCCTCCTCTCCGGCTCTTCGGGGCCATCGCAACAATCGGCGCACCGCCCCTCTGCGCCCTGGTTCGCGCAAATGCTTCAGGCCGCTGCGCGGCAAGCGGAAGCGCAACGACTCTTCCCCAGTTGCCATCCCGCCGTATTCGCAGCGCTTTTTTCTGCCCAAAAAGCGAAAAGCCCTTGACGAGATCACTCGTCAAGGGCTTGCGATTGGTAGGCGCGATTGGACTCGAACCAACGACCCCCACCATGTCAAGGTGGTGCTCTAACCAGCTGAGCTACGCGCCTGTCGTTTGCTGAAGACGCTATTCTAGACGCACTTTTGTCAGCTGCGCAAGCACCTTTGGCGAAAAATTTGAAGAATTTGCTTCGCCCCCCTTTCCGAGGAGGCCGAAGTCGAAAACGGGTGCGGTTCGAAAGCTCGACGCTCTGCCCCGCATCCGTCTCCAGTCCTTGTGCTCAGCTCAGCGCCGCGCTGCGCGCCGCACGCCGCCGATGCGCTGTACTTGGCGCAGCACCTGCGCCAGCCGCGCCGCGTCGTTGACCTCGACGGTGATGTTCATGCGCGTGCTGCCGCCGTACACATCCCGCACCGACTGCATCTGCATGTCCGTGACCTTCATCTTCTCCTTGGCGAAGAGTTCGGAGATGTCGCGCAGCAGTCCGGGACGGTCTGCTGCCTCCACGGTCACGCCCACCGGGTACAGCGCGGCCTTGTCGCCGCGCGGCTTGCCCCAGGCCACGGCAATGACGCGCTCGGGCGCCTGCTGTGCGGCGTGGCGAAAGTTCACGCAGTCGGCCCGGTGCACCGCCACGCCCTTGCCACGGGTGACGAAGCCGGCGATGGCATCCGGCGGCGCCGGACGACAGCAGCGCGCGAGGTTCGTGAGCAGCGATTCCACGCCCACCACCAGCACGCCGCCGCGCGGACCGCCCTCAGGCGCGGTGGCGCGCTTGGTGACGAGCTCCTCCAGCGGCGGCGCCGGCTCGGCCGGGCGCAGCAGCTGCTCGATGTTGCGCAGCGAGTACTCGTCCTTGCCCACCACCTCGAACAGCGCGTCGGCGCTTTTGAAGCCCAGCCGCGAGGCCAGGTCTTCGAGCTTGAGCGCCGTGCGGCCCTCGCGCTGCAGCAGCTTCTCCACCGCCTCCCGCCCACGTGCGATGGTGTCGCGCTGCGCCAGTGCGTTGAACCAGGCCCGCACCTTGGAGCGCGCCCGCGGGCTGGCGAGATAGCACAGCTCCGGATTGAGCCAGTCCAGCGACGGGCCGCCCTCCTTGGTCGCGCTCACCTCCACCGTCTGCCCGCTGCGCAGCGGCGTGTTCAGCGGCACCAGTGCCCCGTCCACGCGCGCGCCGCGGCAGCGGTGGCCGAGGTCGGTGTGCACCGCGTAGGCGAAGTCCACCGGCGTGGCGCCGGCGGGCAGCTCCACCACGGTGGCCTGCGGCGTGAAGACGTAGATGCGGTCATCGAAGGCGCCGGGCTCGCCGGACTGCATAAAGTCGCGCTCCCAGGCCAGCAGCTGGCGCAGCACGGCCTTGCGCGCCTCGGCCACGCGCTCCTCGAATTCGCCCGCGGCGCTGACACCGGCGTAGCCGCGCGCGCCCGCCTCCTTGTAGGCCCAGTGCGCCGCGACGCCGTACTCGGCATGCTCGTGCATGGCACGGGTGCGGATCTGCACCTCCACCGGCCGGTCCTCGTCGTCGAGCACCACCGTGTGCAGCGACTGGTAGCCGTTGGGCTTGGGCTTGGCGATGTAGTCGTCGAACTCGCCTTCCAGCGGCCGGTAGCGCTCGTGCACGCGCGCCAGCGCCGCATAGCACTGCGGCACATCGTCCACCACCACGCGCAGCGCGCGCAAGTCCAGTACGCGCTCGAAGCCCAGCCGCTTGCCCTGCATCTTTTTATAGATGCTGTAGATGTGCTTGGGCCGCCCCTGCACGCTGGCATGGATGCCGACCTCGGCCAGCTCCTGCGCCAGCTCGGCGCGGAAGCGCTCCACGCCCTGCTCGCGCTCGCTGCGCTTCTCGTGCAGCAGCGTGGCGATGCGCTTGTACTCGGCCGGCTGCAGGAAGCGGAAGGCCAGGTCCTCCAGCTCCCACTTGATCTGCCAGATGCCCAGCCGGTTGGCCAGCGGCGCGAACACCTGCTGCGACTCCAGCGCCAGGTCCTGCGGACACGGCAGCTTGCTCGCGGCGTACCAGCGCAGCGTCTGCAGCCGCGAGGCCAGGCGCAGCAGCACCACGCGCAGGTCGCGCGAGAAGGCCAGCAGCATCTTGCGCACGCGCTCGGTCTGCAGCGCGCGCGCGGGCTCCTCCACGCGCGCCTGGCGCGCCGCGCGCTGGATCTGCACCAGCTGTCGCGTGTGGCTTACCAGCCCGGCGTAGGACTCGCCGAAGGCCTTTTCCAACACCTCCTCGGGCTTCTGCAGGTAGTCGCTGGCGTAGACGAGGTAGGCCGCAGCCTGCATCGCCGGCGCCGCGCCGATGCTGCGCAGCACCGCGCACACGCCGTCCGCGTGCGCGAGCACGTCCTCGCCGGTGTCCAGGGTGCGCTGCCACAGCAGTGGCTCGGCGAAGGCCCGCGCGCGCTGCAGCGCCAGCAGCCCGGCATCCTCGGGCGACAGCGCCCCTTCGGCAGAGGCCGGCAACTCCGGCAGCTCCGCCAACTCAACGATGGTCGCCGGCCGTGCCGTGACCCATTCCGATTGCAGGCTTCTCATGGAGACAACAGGAAATCGCGCACGGCCTCGACCTGATCGGGCTGCACCAGCATCGGCGCATGGCCCACGCCCTCGAATTCAACCAGCTTCGCGCGCGGGCCGCGTTGCGTCATCGCCTGCGCGGCGGCATGCGACAGCAGGTCCGACTCCGCGCCGCGCAACAACAGCACCTGACAGCGCAAAGCTTCATAGGCATGCCACAGCGCTGCGTTGCCGGCCGCGACCGACTCCGGCGTGACCGCCTTGAACACCTCGGCGATGCGCAGGTCGTAGTGCAGCGTGAAGCCCGAGCCTTCGGCCTTGAGCTGCGGCCGGCACAGCGCCAGCCATTGCTCGGCCGTGTGCGGGCCGAAGCCCTCGGCAATGCTGTGCAAAAACGCTGCGGCCTCCTGCTCGTTGTCCCAGTACCGCTTCTCGCCGACGTAGTCGGCAATGCGCAGCAAGCCTTCGTACTCCAGCGACGGGCCGACATCGTTGAGCACCATGCGCCGCAGCGGCGCGCCCGCCAGCGAGCCCAGGCCCATGCCGATCAGCCCGCCCATGGACGTGCCCACCCAGTCGATCTCGCGCGCATCCAGCCGCGCCAGCAGGTTGACCATGTCCGAGACGTAGAAGGGCACGCTGTAGCCGGCCGGGTCGTGCAGCCAGTCGGAGTGGCCGCGGCCGAGCACGTCCGGGCACACCACGCGGTATTCATGGCACAGGGCACGGGCGAGGGTATCGAAGTCACGCCCCTGGCGCGTGAGGCCGTGCACGCACACCAGCACGCGCTCGTTGTCCGGGTCGCCCCACTCCCAGCACGCCATGCGGTACAGCGCGCCGGGGCGCAGGCAGGGCACGTGAATCAGCCGCGGCGAATCGTTCATGATGGCTCCCGTTTGTCTTTGAACCATCGTATCAACCCAAGGAGGCCATTCATGCTCAAGGCAAAGACCGCCCTCGTCACGGGCTCCACCAGCGGCATCGGGCTGGGCATCGCCAAGTGCCTGGCGCAACAAGGCGCCAACATCATGCTCAACGGCTTCGGCGACAGCGAGGCGGCGCTGAACGAGGTGCGTGCCCTGGGCACCCGGGTGTCGTACCACGGTGCCGACATGAGCAAGCCCGCAGAGATCGAGGCGATGGTGAAGGCGGCCGAGGCCGAATTCGGCGCGGTGGACATCCTGGTCAACAACGCCGGCATCCAGCACGTGGCGGCGGTGGAGGACTTCCCGACCGAGAAGTGGGACGCCATCCTGGCCATCAACCTGAGCTCGGCCTTCCACACCACGCGGTTGGCGCTGCCGGGCATGAAGCAGCGCGGCTGGGGCCGCATCATCAACCTTGCTTCCGTGCACGGCCTGGTGGCCTCGGCGCAGAAGTCGGCCTACGTGGCGGCCAAGCACGGGCTGGTGGGCTTCACCAAGTCCGTGGCGCTGGAGACGGCCACCACGCCCGTGACCGTCAATGCCATCTGCCCGGGCTGGGTGCTGACGCCGCTGGTGGAAAAGCAGGTGCAGGCCCGCGCACAGGCCGACGGCGTGGACGTCGACGAGGCCAAGCGCCGCCTGCTGGGCGACAAGCAGCCCTCCATGCAGTTCACCACCGCCGAGCAGCTCGGCGAGCTGGCGGTGTTCCTGTGCTCGCGCGCGGCCGACAACATCCGTGGCGTGGCCTTCAACGTCGACGGCGGCTGGGTAGCCCAGTAAATGAAGCCGGCGCGCGAAGCGCCGGCCCTCAGGCGGCCAGGCCGCCAGTCCTCGCTCACTCCATCTGGATCGAGCCGGTGACCATGGCGTTGACCTGTCCGCGCCCCGGCTCCACCGGCAGCGCCTCGTCGGCCGCCGACGCGGCCATGGCCTTGGCACGCAGCATCGGCACCGGTGGCATCGGCGCGTCGGTGTTGAGCTGCACCTCGCGCAGGCTCCAGCGGTTGAAGCCGAACTGGCGCGTGATCTCATCGGCGCGCTTCTTGTAGCGCTCGATGGCGCGCGCGCCGACCTCGGACTCGACCTGTTCCCGCGCCTCCCGCGAAAGCGAGTAGCCCACCCGCGCGATGCTCATGCTGCTGATGCGCGGCGCTAGCTGCGCGATGGCTGTCATGTCACGGCCCTCCACGGTCAATTCCGTGCTGCCCTGCCAGCCGCTGATGCCTCCCTTGGCGTTGTAGCGCGGGTAGACCGACAAGTTGCCCGCGCGCACCTCAACCTGCCCGGGCTTGGCCACCCTGCGCGCCTCGGCCAGCGCGGCGTCTAACGCCTGGCGCAGCGCCGACTGCACCGCCGAGGCGTCGGCGCCCTCGCGCGTGGTGCTGAAGCTCAGCGTCAGCCAGTCGTTGGGCACGTCCATGCTGGCGGCGGCGCTGAGCGTGAGCACGCGCTGCGGCGTCGGCAGCAGCGGCTGCGTCTGCGCCAGCGCCGGGCTCAGGGCCACGAGGCTCAACCAGGAAGCAAGGACAAAATCTCTGATCATGTGGGAACACTCCAAGAAGGGGGGTCAAAAATCGCATCTAAGGATGGCGGAACGACACTCTGTAACGCTTCTGGGCCCGCCCCGGAGGCCGAAAGAGTTGTAACAGAGGTGCGAAACGCGCCGAAACCCCGGCGTCAACTTGTTCACAATGCCGCCGTTACAAATAGGGAGTCCGTTATGAACACCCCTGCAAATCCTCGTCCGGACCGTGTCGTCGTTGTCGATGACGACGCGCGCATCCGCGATCTGCTGCGCCGCTATCTGACGCAGGAAGGCTTTGAGGTTCTGCTGGCCGAAGATGCCAAGGCGCTCAACCGCGTGCTCACGCGCGAGACTATCGACCTCATCGTGCTGGACCTGATGCTGCCCGGTGAGGACGGCTTGTCGATCTGCCGGCGCCTGCGCGCCGCCAACGACTCCACGCCCATCATCATGCTCACCGCCAAGGTGGAGGACGTGGACCGCATCGTCGGCCTGGAAGTCGGTGCCGACGACTACCTTCCCAAACCCTTCAACCCGCGCGAGCTGCTCGCGCGCATCCACGCCGTGCTGCGCCGGCGCCCCGCGCTGGAAGCGCCGGGTGCGCCGTCCAAGGAGCCCCAGGTCGTGAACTTCGGCCCCTTCGAGTTCGACCTCTCGCTGCGCCGCCTCACCAAGGACGGCGAGCAGATGGCGCTGACCACGGGCGAGTTCTCGATGCTCAAGGCGCTGGTGCGGCATCCGCGCCAGCCGCTGTCGCGCGACAAGCTGGCGCAGCTGGCGCGGGGCCGCGAGTTCGAGCCCTTCGACCGCAGCCTGGACGTGCAGATCTCTCGCCTGCGCAAGATGATCGAACCCGACCCGGCGCAGCCGCGCTACATCCAGACGGTCTGGGGTGTGGGCTATGTCTTCGTCCCCGATGGCGCAAGCTGACATCGGTCCATCCACGCCCGAGGCCGAGGGCACGACGCGGCAGCCCCCGGCGCCGTCCTCCAAGCACAGCAGCCTGCGCCGCCGCCTGCGCCGGCTGCTGCCGCGAACCACCACGCGGCGCCAGCGCCAGTCCCTGGCGCTGAGCCTTTTCTGGCGCACTTTCTTCCTGTTGGCGCTGCTGCTGGGCGGCGGCATCTTCGCCTGGGTGCAGACGCTGCGCGCGCTCGAACTGGAGCCGCGCGCGGTGCAGTCGGCGCAGCAGATCGCCAGCCTGGTGAACCTCTCGCGCGCGGCGCTGCGCTACTCCGACAGCATCCACCGCGTCGCCGTCGTCAAGACGATGAGCGAGGAGGAAGCGGTCAAGGTCCTGCCGCGCGAGCCCGGCCACCGCTGGGAACCCTTCGAGACCGACCGCTTCACGCGCCGCATCGGGCGCGAGCTGCGCGCGCGGCTGGACGAGGACACCATCCTCGCCCGCAGCGTCAACGGCGTGGACGGCCTCTGGGTGGGCTTCACCATCGAGAAGGACGCCTACTGGCTGCAGGCCGAGGCCAACCGCGTGTACCCGCTCACCGGCGGCACCTGGTTCGTTTGGGTAGGCATCGCGTTCATCGCCACGCTGCTGGGCTCGGCCGCCATCGCCCGGCTGATCAACCAGCCGCTGCGCGACCTGTCCTTCGCCGCCAGCCGCATCCGCGAGGGCGAGTACGAGTCGCAGCTCGATGAGAACACGCTCACCAGCGAGATCCGCGAGGTGAACATGGGCTTCAACCGCATGGCGCGCGAGCTGGCCAAGGTGGAGGAAGACCGCGCCGTGATGCTCGCCGGCATCTCGCACGACCTGCGCACCCCGCTGGCGCGGCTGCGGCTGGAGGCCGAGATGAGCGTGCAGGACGAGGAAGCGCGCCGCAACATGGCCATGGACATCGACCAGCTCGACGCGATCATCGACAAGTTCATGGACTACGCCCGCCCGGGCGACGCGCCGCTGGTGCCGGTGAACCTGTCGGCGCTGATCGAGCGCGAGGCCGCCGCCTTCCGCGACCCCACGCAGATCCGCATCAGCGCCCGCGTGGCGATCGACCTGATGGTGCTGGCCGACGACACCGAGCTCGGCCGCGTCTTCGCCAACCTGTTCGAGAACGCGCGCCGCTACGGCCGCAGCGAGGGCGGCGGCCCCGCGCTGGTGATGGTGAGCTACACGCGCAGCGGCCCCTGGGTGATCGTGAGCGTGCGCGACCACGGCCCCGGCGTGCCGCCGGCCCGCCTGGCACAGCTCACCACCCCCTTCTACCGCGGCGACACCGCCCGCACCGCCGCCACCGGCGCCGGCCTGGGCCTGGCGATCGTGGACAAGTCGCTGCAGCGCATGGGCGGCCGGCTGGAGCTGGCCAATGCGCCCGACGGCGGGCTCATCGCCCACGTGCGGCTGAAGCGGGCGCCCTGAGCCCGCGCCTGGGGCGCCGGCCCGCGGCTCACGCCGCCCGGCGCCTCAGGCCTTGCACAGCAGGCACACGGCCCGCGCCTCGATCGCCCGCTTCTCCCCCACCGGCCCCAGCTTCTCGGCCGTCTTGGCCTTGACGTTGACGCGCTCCGGCCCGATGCCCAGCACCTGCGCGATGCGCTCGCGCATGGCCTGGATGTGCGGCGCGAGCTTCGGCGCCTGGGCCACGATGGTCGAGTCCACGTTCACGACCTCCCAGCCCTCGGCCCGCACCCGGCGCGCGGCCTCGGCCAGCAGCACGGCGGAATCGGCGCCCTTGAAGGCGGCGTCGGTGTCCGGGAAGTGGCGCCCGATGTCGCCCAGCCCCGCCGCGCCCAGCAGCGCGTCGGTGAGCGCGTGCAGCAGCGCGTCAGCGTCCGAGTGGCCCAGCAGCCCGTGCGTGTGCGGCACGGTGATGCCGCCCAGCACCAGCGGACGGCCTTCCACCAGCTGGTGCACGTCCCAGCCTTCGCCGATGCGCAGCGCCGGGATCACCGCGCGCCTCCGCTCGGCTCGGCGGCAGCGACTTGCGCCAGGGAGGGGTCGGATGCGGGCGTCATGGTCTGCAGCAGTCTTTCCGCCAGCCCGAAGTCGGCCGGCCAGGTCAGTTTGAAATTCTCCAGCGCTCCCGGCACCAGCCTCGGGCGCAAGCCCAGCGCCTCGATCGCGCTGGCCTCGTCGGTGACGGCATCGCCCGCCCCGGCCAGCGCGCGGCGCAGCAGCCCGATGCGGAACATCTGCGGCGTCTGCGCCGCCCACTTCGCCTGCCGGTCGATGGTGGCGGCGACGCGGCCGCCCGCCTCCTGCTTGAGCGTGTCGGCCACCGGCAGCGCCAGCAGCCCGCCCACCTCGTCCTGCTCGCAGGACTCGATCAGGCCCATCACCCACTCCGGCCGCACCAGGCAGCGCGCCGCGTCGTGCACCAGCACCCAGTCGTCGGGGGCGGCGCCGCGCGCGAGCAGTTCCTCCAGCCCGGCCGCCACGGTCGCGGCGCGGGTGGC
>JAEYPG010000395.1 GCA_023410975.1 Pseudomonadota bacterium | reverse complement strand
CGGCACCTGCCGCGCCAAGGTGGTGGAGGGCGAGGTGCGCATGGAGCGCAACTTCGCGCTGGACAGGAACGAGGTCGCGGCCGGCTTCATCCTCACCTGCCAGGCGCACCCGCTCACCGAGCGCGTGATCCTGTCCTTCGACGAGCGCTGAGCGGCGTCCGGCCAGCCATTCCCGGCCGTTGAAGTCCCTTCGCCCTGAGCTTTTCTTCAGGCCCAGGGCGAACGGGCTATTTTCCTTCCAGAAACAGGCGGAATCATTCCGGCTCTCGGTCGACGCTGAAGTAACCCTCGTCATGCCCGCCTTCGCGGGTGTGACGGGGTTGCTTCACTCGTGATGAAGAAGCGGACTCAGACGTGCCTCCGGCGCTGCACGACCACGAAGCGGTCGGCGACGAAAGCCAGCGTGGCGTAGCTGGCGTTGGCCGCCGGGTTGCCGCCGCTGCCGTGGTAGTCGGAGAAGGCCGCCGCCTGGTTGACGTAGACGCCCTGGGTCAGGTTCACCGACAGCGCCACCCGCGCGCGCCGCCCCACGCCTTCCATGCGCTCGATGAAGCTTTCGTCGGTGGAGTACACGCCCAGCGTGAGGGCCCCATGCTCGCGGATCACGGACTCGGCCAGGTCCGCGGCGGCGGCCGCGGAGTCCGTGGCCACCACATAGGACACCGGGCCGAAGCACTCCTGGCGATAGACCGCCGCATCGGCCTGGTCCAGCGCCACGATCACCGGCGTGCGCGCCTGCGCCTCGGGGAAGTCGGGATGCGGCAGCGCGCGCGAGGCCAGCAGCACGCGGCCAGAAGCTTGGGCCGCGTCGACACGCTGCCAGACGTCCCTGGAGACGATGGCGCCCAGCACGGAGGAGGCGATCTTGGGATTGGAGGCCAGCTTGTCCACGGCCGCGGCCAGGTCCTGGCCGAACTGCTCGAAGCTCTTGTGTCCCTCGTCGGTGGCGATACCGTCGCGCGGCACCAGCAGGTTCTGCGTGGTGGTGCACATCTGGCCGCTGTAGAGGCACAGCGAGAAGGCCAGGTTCTGCAGCATCGCGGCGTACTCGCCGGTGGACTCCACCACCACGGTGTTCACGCCCGCCATCTCGGCATACAGCCGCGCCTGGCGCGCATGCTCCTGCAGCCAGCGGCCGAAGGCATTGCCGCCGGTGAAGTCGATGGACGCCACCGCCGGGTGCGTGGCCAGCGCCTGCGTCGCCTCGGGGCGCTCGCTCACGGCCAGCGTCACCACGTTGGGGTCCAGCCCCTGCTCGGCAAGCACCTCGCGCAGCACGCTCACCGTCAGCGCCGCCGGCAGCACCGAGTGCGGATGCGGCTTCACGATGGCCGGGTTGCCCGTGGCCAGCGCGGCGAACAGGCCCGGGTAGGTGTTCCAGGTCGGGAAGGTGGCGCAGCCGATCACCAGCGCCACGCCGCGGCCCACGATCTCGAACTGCTTGCGCATCACCAGCGAGGGGTTCCTGCCCTGCGGCTTGTCCCACAGGGCCTCGGACGGCACGTCGTCCATCGCCTTCCAGGCGTAGGCGATGGCTTCCAGCGCGCGGTCCTGCGCATGCGGCCCGGCCGCCTGGAAGGCCATCAGCGCGCCCTGGCCCGTGGTCAGCATGGCCGCGCGCGCGAACTCGTGGCTGCGGCGGTGGATGCGCATCAGCGCCTCCAGCAGGATGCCCACGCGCCCCCGCGCGCCGATGGCCTGCCACCCCGGCTCCGCGGCCAGCGCGGCGTCGACGAGCGCCTGCGGCGCGCACTCGGGATAGCGGATGCCCAGCTGCACGCCGTAGGGCGAGCGCTCGGTGGCGACGCGGCCCGTCTCGCCGGGCTGCTCCAGCGGGTAGTCGCGCCCGAACAGCGCCGCCACCGCCGCCTCGCCGTCGGACTGTGCGGTCTCGCCGTAGACCTTGGGCGAGGGCATCTCGGGGAAGGGCGTCCAGTGTCCGCGCGTGCGGCTGGCTTGCACGGCGGCGTCGAGCAACGGGCGGTGCGTGTCGAACAGGTTCATGCGGGGGGACCTCTGAAAACGGTGCGCGCGCATCGGATCGGGACTGCGCGCCGGTGGGTCTAGGGTTTTCCTGGGTGGGCCGTTGACTTGCGTCAAAGACGGGTCGGACCTTAATATCAACCGACCGGTCGGTCAATGATCGTTTGCGGCAAGGCCATCACGCCCGTGGAGCGAGCCCGCCCGGCTCGTGCTGCCGCCCTCCGCAACCCTTTTACGCATCGCACGCATGGATCAAGTTTTCCTGGACGCCACCACCCGCGTGGCCGTGATCGGCGCCGGCAGCATGGGCGCCGGCATCGCGCAGCTGGCGGCGCAGTCGGGCCACGAGGTGCGGCTGTTCGACATGCAGCCGGGCGCGGCGCAGCGGGCGCTGCAGCGCATCGCGGCGGACCTGGACGCGGCGGTGCAGCGGGGCCGGATGACGCCCGCCGAGCGCGATGCGGCGCTTGCCCGCCTGGCGGCCGTGCAGGGGCTGGAGGATCTGGCGGGCTGCGGCCTGGCGGTCGAGGCCATCGTCGAGAAGCTGGAGCCCAAGCAGCAGCTCTTCAGGCAGCTGGAGCCCATCCTGGGCGAGCGCGCGGTGCTGGCGACCAACACCTCGTCGATCTCCGTCACCGCGGTGGCCCAGGGGCTGAAGCACCCGGGGCGGCTGATCGGCTGGCACTTCTTCAATCCGGCCACGCGCATGAAGCTGGTGGAGATCATCCGCGGCGTCGAGACTGATCCGGCGCTGGTGCCGGCCCTGCATGCCCTGTCCGAGGCCTGGGGCAAGACCTCGGTGGACGCGCCCAACGCGCCTGGTTTCATCGTCAACCGCGTGGCCCGGCCCTACTACGCGGAAGGGCTGCGCCTGCTGGCCGAGCGCATCGCGCCAGCGGCCGCCATCGACCGGCTCATGCGCGAGGCCGGCGGCTTCGCCATGGGGCCCTTCGAGCTGATGGACCTGATCGGCGTCGAGGTGAACCTGTCGGTGACGGAGTCGGTGTTCCAGGCCACGGCCTTCGACCCGCGCTTCGCCCCCAGCTTGATCCAGCAGGAGCTGGTGCGCAGCGGCCGCTTCGGCCGCAAGAGCGGGCACGGCTTCCACCGCTATGGGGCCGATGCGCCCCCGCCGCAGGTCTTGACCGTGACGCCTTCTCCGGCCGCTGGGCGCGTGCATTGCGCCGCGGACATGGGCCTGCTGGCGCCGCTGGTCGAGCGGCTGGGCCGTGCCGGCGTGGCCGTCGAGCCCGATGCCGCGCTGCCTGCGGAAAGCCTCACCGTGGCCGGCGTGCGGGTGATGCTCACCGACGGCCGCACCGCCACCGAGCGCGCGGCCACCGAGGGCCAGGGCCCCGTGCTGCTGCTGGACCTGGCGCGTGACTTCTCTTCCACGCCGCTGCTGGGTGCTGCGGCCAGCGTGGGCGCCGAGGCGCGCCTGGCCGACCTGGCCGCCGTGCTGCAGCCGGCCGGCATCGTCCTGCTCGCCCTCGACGACGTGGCCGGGCTGGGGCTGATGCGCACCGTGTGCTGCCTGGCCAACGAGGCGGCCGACGTCATCACGTGGTCGGGCGCCACGGCGCGCGACATCGACGTCGCCATGCGGCTGGGCACGGCCTACCCGGTGGGTCCGCTGGCCTGGGCCGACACGCTGGGCGCCGCGCGCGCGGCCACCGTGCTGCGGCACCTGCAGGCGCACTACGGCGACCTGCGCTACCGGCGCTCGCCGCTGCTGACGCGGCTGCAGCACGCCCGCGGCCGCTTCCATTCCTGAAATCAGCCCGCGTGCGGCGGGCTCCTGAGCCGGCCCCGGCCGGCACCGATGCCAAGCACCGCGGCAGCCCTTGTCGCGCGTGCCCTGCCGGGCCGCGCCCGGCGATCCCGATTCACAAGACGACTGGAGACAAGCCATGCCCGTGAAGCGACCCGCCCCCGGCGACCTGGAGCCCATCGAACGCGCGAGCCGCGACGAGATTGCCGCGCTGCAGCTGCAGCGCCTGCGCCACACGCTGGAGCACGCGTACGAGAACGTGCCGCACTACCGCCGTGCCTTCGACGAGAAGGGCGTGCACCCCTCGGACCTGAAGTCGCTGGCGGACATCGCGAAGTTCCCGTTCACGACCAAGAAGGACCTGCGGGACAACTACCCCTTCGGCCTTTTCGCCGTGCCGCGCCAGCAGGTCTCGCGCATCCATGCTTCCTCGGGCACCACCGGCAAGCCCACGGTGGTGGGCTACACGAAGAACGACATCGACACCTGGGCGGGCCTGGTGGCGCGCTCCATCCGCGCCGCGGGCGGGCGCCCGGGCGACATCGTGCACGTGGCCTACGGCTACGGCCTCTTCACCGGCGGCCTGGGCGCGCACTATGGCGCCGAGCGCGCAGGCTGCACGGTGGTCCCGATGTCGGGTGGGCAGACGGAGAAGCAGGTGCAGCTCATCCGCGACTTCCAGCCCGACATCATCATGGTCACGCCCAGCTACATGCAGGTGATCGTCGAGGAGTTCGCGCGCCAGGGACTGGATGCGCGCGAGAGCAGCCTGAAGGTCGGCATCTTCGGCGCCGAGCCCTGGACGGAGGCGATGCGCCGGGAGATCGAGGGCAAGGCGGGCATCGACGCGGTGGACATCTACGGCCTGTCCGAAGTGATGGGTCCGGGCGTGGCCAGCGAGTGCATCGAGAGCAAGGACGGCCCGGTGATCTGGGAGGACCACTTCTATCCCGAGATCATCGACCCCGAGACCGGCGAGGTGCTGCCCGATGGCGAGGAGGGCGAGCTGGTCTTCACCTCGCTGACCAAGGAGGCGCTGCCCATCATCCGCTACCGCACGCGAGACCTCACGCGGCTGCTGGCGCCAACCTCGCGCTCGTTCCGCCGCATGGGCAAGATCGTGGGCCGCAGCGACGACATGCTGATCATCCGTGGCGTGAACGTGTTCCCGACGCAGATCGAGGAGATCGTGCTGCAGCACGAGCAGCTCTCGGGCCAGTACCAGGTGCAGGTGGAGCGCAACGGGCTGCTGGACGAGGTGCTGGTGCGCTGCGAGCTGCAGCCCACGGTCGCGGCGCTGGCGCCGGCGCAGGTGGAGCAGACGGCACAGTGGCTGCAGCAGCGCATCAAGACGCTGGTGGGCATCACGACGCGCGTGGAGGTGCTGCTGTCGGGCTCGATCGAGCGCACCCTCACCGGCAAGGCGCGCCGGGTCGTCGACCGACGCCCCAGGTGAGCCGGGCAGTTCTCTGCCGAGCGACCCGAACCGTTCCGGCGCTTAGGGTGAATCCCATGCTCGCGCGGCCCCGGCCGCTGCGCGAGGCCGCCCGCGTGGAGCTGGAGCGCCTGGTCGGCACGCTGGGCTCCGGCGCCGCCAACCTGCTGCTGGCGCGATGCGCAAGCTCGCACGGGCCAGCGCGCCCTTCGCCGGCCCGTGCGAGGCCCTGGACCGCCGCGACGGCGCGTGACGTGGCCGGCGATCAGAAGTCGTGCCGCAGGCCGAGCTCGTAGGCCGTGGAGCGCTGGCCGCCGAAGTAGTTGACGGCCGTGGGCGTCGCGCTCACTGCCGGGCCGCCCGCGACGGCGAAGGTGGCGGCGCCGTCGTTGGAAATGCGCGAGGCGTGCGCGTACAGCGCCGTGCGCTTGGAGAAGCTGTAGACGTAGCCGGCGCCGATCAGGTGGGCGTCGTTGGCGCTGAGCGCCGCGGTGGCGCCCTTCTGGTCCAGCCGCACGTAGGTGAGCTTGACCACGCCCGGTCCGGCCGGGATCTGCGCCGCCACCAGGGTGTTGACGCTGCGGTCGGTGCCGAACACCCAGCGCCGCTGCGCCACGCTCAGCCGCGCGAAGCCGAAGTCGTAGCCCGCACCAAGCACCTGGTCCTTGAAGTCCAGGCCCGCGTTCGTGTTGCGGGTGACGAACTGGGCCGCGCCCACGTCCAGCCCCTTGCCGGCCCAGCCCAGGCGAAAGCCGTTGCCGCGCGTGAAGCCCGTGGCCGTGGTGCCGTTCTCGCCGGCCGTCACGACGGCGTGTCCGTAGAACCCGCCCAGGCCGCCGGGCAGGAAGTATTCCACCGCGTTGCTCACGCGCAGCGTGGGGTTGGCCTGGGCGGCGTCGGGCAGCGCGCCGAAGGCCTGGCCCAGGGCGCGCGACGCGGCGAAGTTGCGGAAGCTGTTGGCACCGGCGATGCCCAGCGTGGTGAAGGGGTCCATGCTGCTCCACACCAGGTGCGTGGGCACCCAGTCGCGGCCCAGGCGCAGCTCGCCCAGCCGCTTGCTGGCGATGCTCACGGTGGAGCGGCGGTCCCAGAGCTGCCCGGCGGGCGTGGCGGCGCCGGCCTGGCCGGTGTCGCCCAGGATGGTGGCGTCGAGGTAGAAGCCCGCGCTCAGGTCGTCGCCCAGGTTCTCGTTGCCGCGGATGACGAGCTTGCTGGTGGTGTTGGAGCCGCTGGCTTCCGAGGTGATCGAGCCCAGCGACCCGTTCTTGACGTGGCGCACGCCCACGTCCATGGTGCCGCCGATGCTGACCGACGACTGCGCGGTGGCCGCCAGGCAGGCCGCGCCCAGTGCCGCGCCCAGTGCCGCGCCGCAGATGGATGACTTCAACATGTCCCCTGTCTCCTTGATTTGGGCGCCGTGGCGCCGGTTTTTTCGAACGCGTGAAAACCCACGCCGCTGGCGTGCTGCGCGCCAGCGGAAGCGGGTGTATGTGTGGAGCCGGCGGCTATGCCGGCCGCTGCGTCACTCGGGCCTGAAGCCCGCGCTCTTGAGCAGCTCGGCGTTCTGCGCCACGTCGTTGGCGACGTAGCGCTTGAACTGCTCGATGCTTTCCGTCACCGGCTCGACGCCCAGCTTGGCCAAGGCGCCGGTCTTGCCCAGCTCCGCCATCGCCTGGTTGATGGTGGTGTGCAGGAACGCGACGCGCTCCGCCGGCGTGTCCTTCGGCGCCCAGACGCCGTACCAGGTGACGAAGTGGAAGTTGGGCACGCCGCCTTCCTGCACCGTGGGCACTTCCGGCGCCAGCTCGCTGCGCTTGCGGGTGCTGATGGCGATGGGCTTGACCTTGCCCGCCTTGGCCAACGGCAGCAGGGAGATCATCGAGTCGAACTGCAGGTTGACGTGGCCGCCGGCCACGTCGGCCAGCGCCGGCTGCGTGCCCTTGTAGGGCACGTAGGTGAACTTGACGTTGCCCTGCTTGGACAGCAGCAGCGTGGCCAGGTGGCTGGCCGCGCCCGCGGCGGGAATGGCCGCCGTCCACTTGTCGGGCTGCTGGCGCGCGGCGGACAGCACGTCTGCCAGCTTGTCCTGCGGCAGCTGCGGCGAGATGACCAGCATCAGCGGCGCCTCGCCCACGCGCGCCACCGGGGCGAAGTCCGCTTGCGGGTCGTAGGGCGGGGTGCTCATCACCTGCTTGGCCAGCACGTGCGTGGAGGCCGAGAACAGCAGCGTGTAGCCGTCGGCCGGGGCGATCTGCACCGCCTTGCCGCCCACGGTGCCGTTGGCGCCGGCGCGGTTGTCCACGATCACCATCACGCCGAGTTGCTTACGCAACTGCTCGCCCAGCAGCCGCGCGGCGTTGTCCACGCCACCGCCCGCGGCGAAGGGCACGACCATGCGGATCGTCTTGCCGCTCTCCGGGAACTTGGGCGCCTCCGCCCAGGCCGGTGCGATGAGCAGGGCCAGCCCTGCCGCGAGAAAGCTGTGCAGCTTCATCTTGTCTCCTACGGTTTGTCGGGATTCGTGGAATCAGGGCGTGGCGCGCCGGCTCCTCATGTGGCGGCGCACGAGCACGTCGAGCGTCTGCTCCAGCGCTTCGGCATCGACCCCGCGCGTGATGAACACGATGCGCGTGCGCCGGTCCGCACCCGGCCAGGCCGGCAGCGCTTCGGGCGGATGGAACAGGTGCTGCACGCCGTGGATGACCAGCGGCTGCCCGGGGCTCTCGGCCAGGTGGACCAGCCCCTTGACGCGCAGCAGGTCCGCGCCCCGGCTGGCCACCAGCAGGTCCATCCAGGCGAAGAAGGCTTCGCGCGGCAGCGGCTCCTCGCGCACCAGCACGAAGGACGAGATGCCGTCGCGGTGCCGGGGCGCGTCGCCCGCCGGGGCGGCTGAAACCACCGGCTTGTAGAACGGGGCATCCGCCTCGGCCGCGGCCCAGGTCCGCCCGTCGCGGTTTGACACCAGTTCGCGCAGGGCCTCGGGCAGGCCGTCGCGGTCCAGGTGCAGCGGGGCGTCGGCGTTGAGGGCTTGCAGCCGCTCCAGCAGCGCCGGGGCGGGCGGCCCGTCCAGCAGGTCGGTCTTGGTCAGGAACAGCGCGTCGGCCACCGCCACCTGCTGCACGGACTCGGGATGCGCGTCCAGCGTCTGCTCAGCCAGCACCGCGTCCACCGTGCAGGCCACGCCGGCCACGGCGAAGCGCGGCCGCACGGCGGGGTCGCCCAGGAGCGTGCGCAGGATCGGGCCTGGGTCCGCCAGTCCGCTGGTCTCGATCAGCACCTGCCGCAGCGGCGCTCCTGCGATCTCGCCCTGCGTGCCCAGCCGCGCCAGCGCCTCGACCAGGTCGCCGCGCATGGCGCAGCACAGGCAGCCGTTGGGCAGCAGGATGGTGTCGTCGCTGGCCTGCGCGATCAGGTCCTGGTCGATGCCCACCGAGCCGAACTCGTTGACGATGACGGCAGTGCCTTGCAGGTCCGGCAGCTGGAGCAGCCGGTTGAGCAGCGTGGTCTTGCCGCTGCCCAGGAAGCCGGTGAGCACCGTGACGGGCACGCGCTCGCCGTGTTCCTCCTGCGCCGCGGCGGCCAGCAGGGAAGTGAAATGCCCGCCCATCGCCTCAGCCCTGGCCCTTGGGGCCGTGCAGCTCGGCGAAGGAGCGCAGCGTGCGCTCCATCCGCGGCAGCAGCCAGGCGGCCACCTCGCCCGGCAGCCGCTCCTGCTGCATGTCGTGCAGCAGCGCCAGCAGCGGCTGCGAGGGCTGCGGCGCGGCCTGCAGCGCCTGGAAGAACCCGACCACCGCCGCCACGTCGCAGCGCAGGCCGGCGTCCTCCAGGTAGCCAACGATGTCGAGCTCGAAGTCCTCCAGCCGCAGGCTCACGCCGCCCACGCCGCAGGCGCAGCCCGAGCCCAGCACGACGTGGTGGGCCGAGAGCTGGCTCCACAGATCCAGCAGCGCGCCGGCCTTGTGCGCGAGGTCGTCGGCCACGGCGGTGCTCACTGGCCGGCCCAGGCGAGGTCGTCGGCGGCGCCGTCGGCGCTGGCGGCAGGCGCGTTGCGCAGCGCGGCCGTCGCATCGGCGTCCACGTGGCCCCTGGAGTCCAGGACCACCTTGTAGACCTCGCGCGCCACTTCCGCGCTCACGTAGCCCTCGCGCACGTCCTCGGCCACCTTGTCCAGCTCCCGGTCCAGCGGGTTGCCGAAGCCGCCGCCGCCGCCCGAGAGCATCTTGTAGGCGTCGCCGCGCTCCAGGCGCACGTTGAAGATCTTGGCGTTGGGGTGGTCGGTCTTCCACTCGCCCTTGTGGCGCACGGCCAGGCCGTTGCCCATGGCGTCGCCGCCGCCTTCCAGGCCCCAGGGCTTGCAGTGCACGCGGTCGATGCGGGTGGTGACGGTGAAGGGCGACAGCGCCTGCACCACCATCTCCGCGCCCAGGCCGCCGCGGTACTGGCCCGCGCCGCCGCTGTCCTTGCGGATCTCGTACTTCTCGACCAGCACCGGGTACTTGGCCTCCAGCTGCTCGGTGGGGCTGTTGTGGGTGTCGCCGTCGTTGATGCACACCGTCACCGACACGCCGTCCTCCTTGGACTTGGCGCCCCAGCCGCCGCCCAGCGGCCCGATGCCCACGATGAACAGGCGCCCGTCCTCCGGCGAGATACCGTGGATGTTGGGGAACACCAGGTCGGCGTGGTGGCCGGCGATGGAGCGGTCGGGAATGGCCGGCGCCAGCGCCTTGAAGATGGTGTCGATCACCGTCATCGGGAAGGTCATCCACACGCGCATCGGGTAGGGACGCTCGGCGCTGATGACCGTGCCCATGGGCATGACCACCTTCAGCGGCCGGAAGGACCCGTCGTTGACCGGGTAGTCGGTGGGCGTGGTCAGGCACTTGTAGGCCACCTGCGCGCAGGCGATGCCGGTGGTGAAGCCCGAGTTGTAGAAGCCGCGAACCTGCTTGCTGACGTCCGAGAGGTCCACCGTCATCTCGTCGCCCTTGACGATGACCTTGACGCGGATCGGGATGCGCTTGCCGATCTCCAGGCCGTCGTCGTCCATGAAGGACTCGGCCTCGTAGGTGCCGTCGGGAATGGACAGCGTGTTCTTGCGCGCCAGGGCTTCGGAAGCGTCCATGATCTGGCGGATCGAGCCGTTGACCGCATCGGCGCCGTAGCGCTGCAGCAGCTCCACGTAGCGGCGCTCGCCGGTGGTGATGGCCGTGATCTGCGCCCTCAGGTCGCCCAGCGCGCGCTCGGCCAGGCGCACGTTCATCGCGATGATGTCGATGAGGTCCTGGTTGACAACGCCCTCGCGCTGGTACTTCATGATGGGGATCTGGATTCCCTCGCTGAAGATGTCGGTGGTCACGTTGCCCAGCGTGCCGCCCACGTCCAGCCAGTGCGCCATGCAGCAGGTGAAGCCCTCCAGCCGGCCCTCATGGAACACCGGCATGGTGAACGTGAAGTGGTTCAGGTGGCTGCCGGTGGTGTAGGCGTCGTTGGTGACCAGGATGTCGCCGGGCTTGATGTTCTCGTAGCCGAAGTGGCGGATCTTGGCCTTGACGGTCTCCGACATGCCGCGGATGAACATCGGCAGGCCCAGGCCGATGGAGACCGTGTCGCCTTCCTTCGTGAACAGGCCGACCGTGAAGTCCAGGGCCTCGTAGATGATGAGGTTGTAGGCCGTGCGGGTCAGGTTGGTCTTCATCTCCTCCGTCACGGCGTAGAGGCCGTTGCGGATGATCTCGACGGTGACCGGATCGACGGTGGCCGCGGCGTTGGCGGCGTTGTTGGTGACGGTGCTCATCAGCGGTCGCTCCCGATGGAGATTTGCAGGTTGCCCAGTTCATCCACGCGCAGCTCGTCGCCGGGCTGCACGACCGTGGTGGAGGCGTGTTCCTCGATCAGCGCCGGGCCGGCGATGGCGTTGCCCGAGCGCAGGTGGTCGCGGATATAGACGGGCGTGTCGGCCCAGCCGCCCTGGCGGAAATACACCGGCTTGACGGCACGCACCGCGTTCTTCTCGGGCGTGGCGGTGCCGGCCTCGACGCTGTGCCTGGGCGGCTTCTTCATCGTGCCCAGCACCGTCACGCGCAGGCTCACCAGGTCGGCCGGCTCCTTGGGCGCCGAGGTGCCGTAGCGCACCTTGTGCAGCTCGTCGAACTGCTGCTTGATGGCCGAGCGGTCCTTGCTCTCGAAGAAGGCCATGGGCAGGTCCACCGTGACGGCGTGCTCCTGGCCGACGTAGCGCATGTCCGCGGCGCGCTCGATCACGACACCGTCGGGCTTGACGCCGGACTGCGCCAGCGCGGCGCGGCCCTCGTCCTCCATCGTCTTGTAGGCCGCCTCGATCTCCTCGAAGGAGACGTCGTTGAGCTTGCGGAAGACCGAGCGCACGTAGTCGTAACGCAGGTCCGAGAACAGCATGCCGTAGGCCGAGAAGTAGCCCGGCGCATACGGGATGAGCACCTTGCGGATGCCGATCTCGCGGGCGATGGCCGAGGCGTGCAGCGGGCCGGCGCCGCCGTAGACCACCATCGTGAAGCTGCCGGCGTCCAGGCCGCGCTCGGTGGTCACGGCCTTCACCGCGTGCGACATCTGCGTCACCGCGATGCGCAGGATGCCGTCGGCCGCTTCCGTCGGGTCCAGCCCCAGCGGCTTGGCGACGCGCTCGCGCATCTGCTTCTGGCAGCCGTCCATGTCCAGCTTCAGCTCGCCGCCCAGGAAGTGGTCCGCGTCCAGGCGGCCCAGCAGCAGGTTGGCGTCGGTCACGGTCGGCTCGGTGCCGCCGCGGCCGTAGGCGACCGGGCCCGGGATGGAGCCCGCGCTCTGCGGGCCCACGCGCAGCGCGTTGCCGGTCTCGACGCGGGCGATGGAGCCGCCGCCGGTGCCGACCTCGTGGATGTCCATCATCGGGATCTGGATCGGCAGCGCGCGCTCGTAGCCGCCGATCAGCGCCGAACCCGTGGTCAGCGGCCGGCCCTCGCTGATCACGCCCGCCTTGGCCGTGGTGCCACCCATGTCGAAGGCGATGGCGTCGCCCATGCCCAGCTGCGCGCAGATGGCCTGCGCGCCGATCACGCCCGCCGCGGGGCCCGACTCCAGCATGCGCACGCAGCCCACCTTGGCGTGCTCCACCGGGAACAGGCCGCCGGTGGACTGCACGATGTAGAAGTCGCCTTGGAAACCCTTGCTGCCCAGGTGCGTCTCCAGCTGGCCGAGGTACTCTGACACGCGCGGGCCGACGTAGGCGTTGGCCACGGCCGTGGAGACGCGCTCGAACTCGCGGTACTCCTGCGACAGCTCGTGCGAGGCGCACACGAAGGCGCCCGGGATCTCTTCCTGGATGATCTGCTTCACCCGCTGCTCGTGCGCCGGGTTGCGGTAGGAGTGCAGCAGCAGCACGGCCACCGCCTCCACGCCCTCGCCCTTGAGATCGCGCGCCAGCTCGCGCACGGCGCCTTCGTCCAGCGGCTTGTGCGTGCTGCCGTCGGCGCGCAGCCGCTCGGCCACCTCGAAGCGCAGCGAGCGCTTGACCAGCGGCGTGTGCTTGTTGAAGAACAGGTTGTAGGCGTCGGGGCGGTTGACGCGGCCGATCTCGTAGATGTCGCGGAAGCCCTCGGTGATCAGCAGCGCGGTCTTGGCGCCGTTGCGCTCCAGCAGCGTGTTGATGGCGATGGTGGAGCCGTGCAGGAACAGGTGGCCGTCGCGCCAGTCGATCTTCGCGTTGTCGATCGTGGCCTGGATGCCCTTGACCAGCTCGCCGTGCGTGGACAGCGCCTTGCCGAACAGCAGCTTGCCGCTGGCCTCGTCGAAGGCGGCCATGTCGGTGAAGGTGCCGCCGATGTCGACGGCGATGCGCAGTTGGGGTTTGTTTGCCATGGTGGTGAACCGGGTTGCTTGCAGCGCGTCAGGCCGCCGTGCCGACGGGGTTGCGGAGGGTGCCCAGGCCGGTGATCTCGACCTCGACCACGTCGCCGTCCTTCATGTAGAGGGGCGGGGTGCGCTTGTCGCCCACGCCCCCGGGCGTGCCGGTGGCGATCACGTCGCCGGGGGACAGCGGCGTGAAGCGCGAGAGGTATTCGATGACCACCGGGATGGTGAAGATCAGGTCCGACAGCGAGGCCTTCTGCACCACGTCGCCGTTGAGGCGCGTCTGCAGCGTGAGCGCGTTGACGTCGCCCACCTCGTCGGCCGTGACGAGGTACGGGCCGAAGGCGCCGGTGCCGGGGAAGTTCTTGCCCGGCGTCCACTGGTGGGTGTGGCGCTGCCAGTCGCGCACGCTGCCGTCGTTGAAGCAGGCGTAGCCGGCGATGTGGCTGAAGGCGTCGTCCTGGCTGATGTGGCGGCCGCCCTTGCCGATGACGATGGCCAGCTCGCCCTCGTAGTCGAAGCGCTCGGAGAAGCTCGGCCGCAGCAGGGTGTCGCCCGCGGCGATCAGGCTGTCGGCGAAGCGGACGAAGATGGCCGGGTACTCCGCGTCGGCGCGCTTCATCTCGGCGACATGGGTCTTGTAGTTCAGGCCCACGCAGAAGATCTTGCCGGGCGCCGGGATCACCGGCAGCGCCTGCACGGCGTTGAGCGGCACCTGGGTGCCACCGTTGCGCACCGCGGCTTCGAGCTCGGCCAGCGCGCCGGCACGCAGCACCGACGCCAGGTCCGGAAAGCGGCCCAGGAACTCGGCAGCGGGAAGGATGTAGTGGTCGGGCTGTGCGACGCCGTAGGCGGCGCGACCCTGGTGGCTGAAGCTGGCGAGTTTCAAAAGTGGCTCCTCTTGTTGACCGCTGTGGAGGCCGCGCGGGGGACATCAGGGCACGGCAGCGAATGGAAGGCACTGTAGAAACGGACCAGATTTCCGCCTAGATAGAATCCAAAGGATTCAGACTTGCCTTGTTTGGCATGGGTCGTAGGGGGAAACCATGAACCTGGCCAGCGTCAAGCTGTTCCTGGAGGTGGCCGAGGCGGGCAGCATCAGCAAGGTGGCGGCGCGCCGGCAGACGGTGCAGTCGCACATCAGCCGCCAGGTCAGCGATTTCGAGGCGCAGTGCGGCAGCCCGCTGTTCCGGCGCACCGGCCGCGGCGTGACCTTGACGGAGGTGGGCGAGTACACCGCGCAGCGCCTGCGCCGCTGGCTGCAGGACACCGAGCAGCTGATGGACGAGCTGCGTGCCGACGCCGGCAAGGTCGTCGGCGAGGTGAAGCTGGGCATCGTCCCGGCGGCGGCCCATCCGCTCATGACGCGGCTGTTCCAGCGGCTGCGGGTGGAGCATCCCGGCATCCGGCTCAACGTCATCGAGGCGCAGGGCACCGAGCTGGACGCGATGCTGGACAGCGGCACGGTGGACCTGGCCGTCCTGTTCCGCTTCCAGCGGCCGAGCGGGCGCGAGGAGAAGCTGCTGTGCGTGGCGCACACCTACGTGGTGTCGGCCCCGGGCGACGCGCTCACCAACGAGCCCACGGTGGACTTCGCGAAGCTGGCCGGCCTGAAGCTGGTGCTGCCCCGCCGCCCCGGCCACTGGCGCCATGCCCTGGACGAGACGGCGCGCAGCCTGGGCTTCAAGCTCGACGCCGTGATGGAAGCCGACTCCCTGACCGTGCAGAAGGAATTGGTGATCCACACGCCCGGGCTGTACTCGGTGCTGGGGCCGTATTCCCTGAAGGTCGAGCTGGAGCGCGGGCAGCTGCAGGCCAGCCGCCTCGTGAAGCCGGACCTGGTGCGCCACGTGACCTTGGGCTTTCCCAGGCAAGGCAAGCTCTCGCCGGCATCCCGGACGGTGGCCGAGACGGTGCAGCAGCTGGTCGAGTCCTGGGGCAACCAGCTGACCGAGCCCTCGGCGGATTCCGCGGTGGACCAGCGCCTCTCCACCCCCACGGGCGCGGTGCGTTCGCGCCGCGCCGCCGGCAACAGCGCCCGCTGAAGCCCACTCCCCCGAGCGCCCACCTGTTCCGCCACGGAACAACCTTTCCTCCGGGTTCGCACCGATCTGCCGGCGCGGCGCGCGAGGTGGCGTTCTACGACGCGTCGAGCCTGAAGAAGCTGGGCGCGGTGCAGATGCCCGCCGGCGCCGACCAGTCCGCCAGCTCGCTGCGCGTGGTGCGCCGCTGAGGACGCCATGGCCGCGCCGCCCTGGCCCACGGCACGCACGTGGCGCGGCTGGTGCTGGAGGGCTTGCCGACGGCGCGGCTGCTGAGCGCGCAGGTGTTCCACGAAGCCCTGGACGCCTCGGTGGCGGACGTGGCGCAGGCCATCGCCTGGCTGGCGGCGCAGCGGGTGGACGTGATCAACATGAGTTTCGGCTTGCGCGCGCGCAGCCCGGCGCTGGAGGCGGCATGCCGGCAGGCGCACGAGGCCTGCGTGCTGCTGGTGGCGTCGGCGCCGGCGCGCGGCGGGGCGGTATACCCGGCAGCGTTCGAGTCCTGCATCGCGGTGTCGGACGACGCGCGCTGCCGGGCGGGCGAGGTGTCGTGGCTGGGGCTGCAGGGGGCGGGCTTCGGCACGCATCCCTTCCTGGAGCGTGACAGTGCCGCGCGCGGCGGCGGCGCGAGCTATGCGGCGGCGCGCTTCAGCGGGTTGGTAGGGGCTTTGCTGGCCCGGGGCGTGCCGGCGCCGGAGGTGGGGCGCAACTGTATCTGCGGGCCGCCTGGGTGGGGCCGGAGAAGCGGCATGCGTGAGGACCCCATGGAACACGCCGACATCGCCATCCTCGGCGTCGGTCCCGCCGCGCTGGCGCTGGCCATCGCGCTGCGGCGCCTGGGTTTGTCGCCGCTGGTCATCGGCCGCCGCGTCCGCAACCTGCCGTCGAAGGGCTGTCCTACCGCGTCGCGCAGGGGCTGCAGCAGCTGGGCTGCCGCACGGCCCTGGGGCTGCTGGGCACGCCGTGGCGGCGGCTGTCGTGCTGGGCCGGGGCGCGGGTGGAGATGAACGGCGAGTTCGTCGTGCAGCGCCAGGCGCTGCACGCAGCGCTGTGGCAGGACGCGCTGCTGGCCGGCCTGGACTTGCGCGCGGGGCTGGTGCGCCGCGTGGAGCACGCGGGCGCGGCTGACTGGCGCATCGAATGGGAAGACGGGCAGGGCGCGCCACGGCGCACGCAAGCCGGCTTCGTGGT
>JAEYPG010000362.1 GCA_023410975.1 Pseudomonadota bacterium | reverse complement strand
TACACCTCGCCGATGAAGCCGAAGTCGCCGGAATTGAAGGTCTCGACGTTCGTCGTGTGGGTCTTGGTGACGTAGCGCGCGGCGTTGATCTGGTTGTTCATGGCCAGCATGACGCCCTTGTCGCGCGCCTGGTCGTCCACCGCGATGCGCACGGCGTTGAGGAGGTTGCGCGGTCCGTCAAAGTCGGGGGACGAGGCATTGCGCTGGGCGCCGATGAGGACGACGGGCTTGGACGACTTCACGGTCAGGTCCAGCCAGAATGCCGTCTCCTCCAGCGTGTCCGTCCCGTGGGAGACGATCACGCCCGACACCTCCGGCCGGTCGAGGGCGGTCTGCACCTCGCGGGTCAACTGCACCCAGCGCCCGGGGTCCATGTAGTCCGACGGAACGTTGGACAGGTT
The DNA here is from genome assembly GCA_023410975.1 of Pseudomonadota bacterium. Classification (GTDB taxonomy): domain Bacteria; phylum Pseudomonadota; class Gammaproteobacteria; order Burkholderiales; family Burkholderiaceae_C; genus Azohydromonas. Next base: position 8,302 of record JAEYPG010000362.1, on the reverse strand, counting down.
GTTGACCTGGATGGTCGCGAACTTGCCAACGTCCGGCACCGTGGCCAGCAGGTCGTCTCCGGAAATGGCAGGCACCGGCGCATTCTTGACCGGGTCGATCTTCATGGCGATCGTGCCGCCGGTGGCAATGAACTGCACGACGGGCTTGCCTTGGGCAAATGCGGTTGCAGCAGTCATGAGAGCGAGGCCAAGGGCAGCCTTGTTGAGAAGATTCATCGTTTCTTCGACAGGTTGGGAATCATGGGGGTTCGCCTGGGAAGGCTTCCGGCAAGACCCATGAACGATCAAGAGCAAGCACAGTGCAGGCGCTGCGGGAGCTTCGCTACTCAGGCCTGGGCATCCGTTGAGACAGCATGTCACTCGGCTACGTCCTGCATTGGCGGGCCGGGGCTGGCAGCCTGCTGCGTCTACAGCAAGGAGGTCCGGCATGGTCACTGGTCCGAATGAGTCCGGCCTTGCATCTACCGCCAGCGCTTTCCAGCCCTGGAAGACACAAGCGCGATCGGCTCAGCATGCTTGCTTGCCGATACCGCAGTGCAGCACGGCAAGTGATGCTGAACGGTCCACTGCTCCCATCTCCGGCTCATCCGCGGTGTACGAAGCCAGGCAAGCACACCGACAGCCCACACGGCGAGGCGAGCGGGAACTTGACGGGGAGACGGGAGAAGGGGTGCAGCAAGAACCGGCATGCCCCCAGGTCAAGACATGGAGCCTGGCGGCTGTGCCGGCTGCGATCTCGCCCCTTCGTCCGCCGCAGCCAGACCGCCGCTCACCGCAAGCTCAGCCAAGTCGCTGGCCTGTTCCTCGCGGACCTTCAAGCGGTTGTCGATGTGCCGCACTCCTGGCATGGTCAGGATGCTCGACAGCAGCGTCTCGCGTTCCGCGTCCGATACCTCATACCTCGCCTCGCAGACTGACGTGCCCCTCGTGCACGACCACCTCAATGGCCCCCGGGTCGCTGACCAATCGACCCAGTTCCGACCGGATGCGATCGCGCAGTTGCTCGTTGCTTTGAGCGTGAGGCTGTCCCGACAACTGGACTCCTGTCGACTGGGCGACGCCCTTGGCGCGGTCGGCGGCCACCCTGCTATTGCGGCGAATCTGGTTCCGGGCGTCATGAGACAGCGAAGTGAGCTTGTCGCGCACCAGCGCCCGGCGCCGGCGTCCAGTTTCAGGGTTCAGGTAGTACATGGCAGCCACACCGAGGGCCGACACGGCCATGAACTTGAAAAGAGGTCTCATGCACTTCTCCTTCTGCTGCGAACAAGCACGGCAATGGAAGCTGGCACCTGCAAGCGCGGGACCCGCCCGGTCATGCTGCTATGCAGCACAGGACCCTGAGCAGAAGAGATCCTGGAGAGCGACATCATCCGGCACAAAAATGGCCACCTTTGCATATCAGGCCGGAGATACCAGCACGCTTTCGCCGCCTGACCGGCGGCCTTGAACGACGACATCGCCGCCAACAGATGACTACTTCTTGATCCCACGTCGCTTGGCAGCAGCTTGCGCGAGCTGGCGCTCGCAGCCGCCTTCGCAGTTGACCAAGGGATGGCCCAGTTGCTGCTCCAGCGAGCTGTGCGCAGGCTTGCGTGCCTTCGTCGCCCGAAGTCATTGCCCACGCTCGAAATGCCAACCTAGCATCCGTATGCAGCCGGACCACCGGCACCGGCGGAACTCCAGCGCAGAGGAGGCGCCACACATGGCATCCGACGACGATCCGACCCCGCAGTCCATGATCACGGTGGCGGTGCAGATCCCTGCCGAGCGGCGAATGGAGTTCGAGCAACTGGCGAGCGACTTCGCCCGCGGCAAGGTACGAGCAATGGCGCCGGCGTTCGACTTCGCCGCGCACGACTATCAGGGCGCGGCACGGATGCTGGTGCACGACCCCGACACCACGTACGCGCTGCGCAGCCGCATCCTTGAAGACGACAAGCGAGATCCGGCCGCGGCACTGGCTGACGCCGAGCAGTTGCACGCCCTGCAGGCCAAGCGCTTCAATGAAGCCGGACCCATGGCCGCGGTGGCTGACGGGCGTGCCGGCCAGGAGCAGACCGGCGTCGAGGCGCTGCGGCGACTGTTCGAGGTTGCCAAGGGCACTTCAGCCCAGTGCGGCCGGGTCGCGCGCTTCCTGCTGGGCCTCTACAACGGCTCCCGGTTCCCCTTCGAGCTGACGCAACTGCGCAGCGTGGAGGAAGCGGTCTTCGAGGACGCGGTCAGGGTGCTGCGCATGGACGCGTTGTTGGTCGGCCGAGAGGTCCATGACTACTTGGCCAACGGCGGCCCCGAGTTCGAGAAGCTGGCTGAAACCTGGTACGTGCTCGACGTTCACAAGCTCAAGAGCATGGTGAAGGAGCTGGCCTGGCAGATCCCCGCCGATGGGCCGCACGGCAAAGCCGTGGCCGAGCTTGTGCAGTATGTCGAGGACAACCACTGAGTCGGCTATGGCTGAACGCTCAAGGATGGCCCGGGCGCTCAGGCAAGCACCGTTCGATGAAGTCGCGCCGGATTGCCTGCACTGCACGAGCCGCCACGGATCGTGGCAGGCCCAGCACGAGTGAGAACTGAAAGCCACTGGCCACCCCAGCGGGCCAACGCATCGCGCGTCTACCTGCCACCTTTTCTTGCTTGCGCGCGCATTGATCCCACACCCGCTGCGAAAACCGTGTAATGGCGATGCCAGAATCTCGTTCCTTCCCCACTCCCTTTGTGCAAACGAAGCATGAACCGTAACGATCTTGCCGCCCTGCTGGCTCAAACGCACCAACTCCCGAAGGCGAGTGCCGCCAAGGTTTTGAGCACCGTGATCGATGCATTGTGTGCGGAGCTCAAGAAAGGCAATCCCGTTGCCCTGGCGGGCTTCGGCACCTTCAAGCTCGGCCAGCGCGCCGCGCGCACCGGCCGCAATCCCGCCACCGGCGACAAGATCAAGATTGCGGCGCGCAAGCTGGTGAAGTTCTCGCCGTCCACGTCGCTGGCGGGCCTGGTGGATCCGAAGTTTGCCAAGGCCCGTGCCGAGAAGGCTGCCGCCAAGCAAGCGGCCAAGGCTCCGGCCAAGAAGGCCTCGGCCAAAGCTGCTGCACCAGCAAAGAAAGCCGCGAAGAAGGCGGCTGCGAAAAAAGCGGCTTGATCCGATACCGGCCAGACGTTGCAAGCCGGTTGACGCACCAGCCTGGCGCCAGTGCGGATGCCATGGAAAAAGCCCCGCGGCGCGGGGCTTTCACATCATTGAGCCTTGATGCTGCCGGTGTATCCCAGGGCACCTCAAGGCCCTGGCGGCATGGGCGCGGCTTCACAGCGCGCCACCAGTTCAGGACATGTGCTTGCTGACCAGCCCCGTCATCTCGAACATCGTCACCTCGTCCTTGCCCATGACGGCCTTCAGCGCGCCATCGCACAGGATGTTGCGCTTGTTTGCCGGGTTCTGCAGGTTGCGCTGCTTGATGTAGTCCCAGAGTCGCTTGGTGGCCTCGGTGCGGGGCAGCGGCTCGGCGCCGATGATGGCGGCCAGTTCGGGGCTGGGCTTCAAGGCCTTCATGAAGGCGCTGCTCTTCTGAGATTTGGTTTCAGCCAAGTGAAATCCTCGTGAATAAGGGATGTGCAGAGCATACCGCCGGCGAGGCGGCAGGGTCAGGCGCCGATGGAGGGCAACGTCCCAGCCTGTGTCGCGCAGGATCTCCCTCATACCGAAAGCCGCCTGAAAGGGCTTGAGTTGAGCTTTCATCTACACTGGACTGAACGGTTCCTGTCTATTGGATTAGCGGGTGTAGATATGCACTGTGCTCATGCGGGAGTCCCTATGCTGGCGAACGACTCCTTCTCCTTGAATCTTTGCGAGCGCGGCAAAGGCACGTTCCCGGCCATGGCACGGAACTTGAACGTCAGCGAGCCTGTCTGATGTATCCAGGGTTGCGGCAGCAGTCGCAACCGCTGGCTTGGTAAATACTTGGTGGAGCATCACTTGGCAAAGCCCAACTGGCAACCGAAGCAGCGTGACGGCAACCGCGGTCGTGGCCGCGACTACCATGACTCTCCCCGGGATAACGTCATCTTTCACCCGACGTCCAACAGGCGGCCCGATCGGCCGCGGCAAGACAATGCCAAGCCGCAGGTCGCCAAGCAAGGGGTGAAGGGCGCCTTGCGTGCTGCAAATTTGCGTCTGCTGCTGGAAAATGCGCCCGTGCCGGAAGCCATGGCGCTGGTGGCCGAGGTGCCCCTGGAGCGCCTTGAAGCCATGTCCCAGGGCGCGCTGTGCCCCGACGAAACGGCCTTCCATATCGAGCGGACCCTGAAGCTGCCCGGCAAATGGCTCGACGGCCTCAACAAGGAGGTGCCTGCGCGCACGCTGCACCTGCTGAAGAACCCGGAGCAAGCTGAACTGCAGGACGACGAGGACGTCGAGGAGGATGTCGCGCCCTCCTCCCCTGTGGTGAGCCCCGCCTCTGCGCAGCAACCCGCGGCGCAAGGCGCTGCCACCTCTCAACCGGCGCCAGCCTCAACGAAGCTTGCACCGCAGGCCCAGCAGGTCCAGGACGCCATCGGTGAGGCTGCAGCTGCCGTGGAGCCCTCTTCCATCGCAGCGAGCACCGAAGCGGGAGAGACGGCGCATGCAGCAGCAGACCCGGCAGTTGACGCTGCGCCTGAAGGCCTGCAAGCCGCTGGCAAGCGCGCTGCAGCGGCGCACAGGCGAGCGAGTGCCGCTGCTGAAGTCCAATTGCACCTGTCCGAGCTCGCACCCCCCTCGCAATCCGGCCCGAACGAGACCTCCCCCATGGCATTCCCCGAGCTGCGCAAGCAGAACCTGACCGTGCTGCTCCAGGGCAAGGGCGCCAGGAGCGCGCTGGCCAGGATCCTCCATGCCAAGCCGCCGTACGTGTCGGCCATGGTCAGCGGGCGCAAGAGCCTGGACAAGGAGCTTTGCAACGGCATGGCGCGCGCCTTGGGCTTGCCGGAAAACTGGTTCGAGTCGCCTCGTACTGCCGCGGACATCCCCGCAGCTGTGCTCCAACGCCTTGTGTCCTTGCGGGATGCCGGCACCGCCGCGAGCAGCAGCGACACGGCTGAAGCGGCACCCGCGTCCACGGCCGGCAGCGGCACAGCTGCAGCGGACACTCCAGCAGCGGACGAGTCGAGTGAGCGGGTTGCCTCCCAGGCTGGCACCGCTGAAGGCGATACCGCCACCCCTGACGCAGCCATCCAGATCGCCTCCGTCAAACCAACGCAACGGCGCGCCCGCCATGCATCCCAGGCCGGCGACCAGCCACTCGTCGAGCCCATGGGGTCGGTCGACGCATCCACCAGCGCTCCCGCCGCCATGGCGATCCCGGCCGAGCTGCCGGCACCGGTCGAGCCCGAAGTTCAGCCTGCGGCACAGGAAGCGGCGCCAGCGCTGCGCACCGAAGTCCTGAGGCCGCAGGCACCGGTCCTGGACGCCGCACCGGTGGCAGCCGCCACAAGCCCTCAGCGGGCCGCGCTGCAGACCATCGACTACGCGCCGGTGTATTCGCAGCCCCTGGTCATCGAAGGCGGCCTGGCGCCCATCACGGAAGCGCTCATCAAGATCCTGGTGCTCAAGGCCAGGCAGGGCGCACTTTCCGAGGACAAGGCTTTCGAGCTGCTGGGCGAGGCGCGCTTGCTCTGAGCTGCTGGCGTTGCCAAACGCCGGTTCGCTTGGCCGCCCGGCACCGGTGGAGTGCCAAAGCTGTGTTGCCGCTGGCGAAGAACAGGGCTGGCTTGGCGCAGATGGTGGGCCCGCTTGCCAACCCAGCTGTCCACCAGTGCTCATGAGATGGCGCCGAAGCCTCCTATGGCGGGTGAGCGACATGCACGAGCTGCCGCGGACGGCTTTAATCTGGCAACCGATGCCGGCCCGGATCACGACACCGGGCGGACATGGCTCCTGCAGCGGCCGCCGCCACGACGCTCACGACCGAGCTCGCCGGCCGCTCCCGGGTTTTTAGCGAATCGAGAATCAGTGCGACCTGGTGGCCCACTGCATCACGAGCGCGGGCTCAGCGCCAAACCGCTCGCGCAGCGCGAAGATCTCGTGGCGGACTTGCCGAAGGCTCAATTCACCACGAAGGGCGCGCTTTTCGAGATCCGCCATGGCCAAGAGGTATTCGGCGGGCGGTGCTTCAGCAGGTGAGCGGGAAAGCGAGTTGTTGTCCATGATCAGCGTCTGGGTGGAGAGGGCTACCGCAAAGGGCGCTCATCCAGCCAGGGGACTGATAAACGCCTCAGCTATCGGTGTGCTGCATGGCGCCAATTGTCATTTCTCAAGCGCAGCCGCGCATCACGGAAATCACGTAAGCCCAAACCCTGGGCTGCCCAGCGCCCACTGTTACTTGTTGGAGCAGTCCAGAGGCTCCATATTTCCGGGCTGACTTACGAAAAGGGAGAATGACGTGAGCACCCAAAACCAACCCCCAAAGACCCAGATCGCCGAAGACGGCCTGCGCTACACCGCCAAGGCCGCGGGTTCCACCTACTCCAGACCAGCGCAAAGCGCCGTCACGGGCTCCACGATGTCGTGCTTTCGATGCGGCCGGCACAAGCCTCTTGCCGAGTTGGTCACCAAGCGAATTCTCGGCCGCAACGAGAAGGTTTGCGCGGTGAACTGCAAAACACAGCCCTGACATCGACGCATTCACCGTGGCGTTCAAACCCTGCGGGGCGTGGAACCCTTGTGATGCAGCCGTGCCTGCGTTCCATGACCGGTCAGTTTCGGCCTCATCGACTCAGCGTTCTAGCGGTGCTGGTCAGGCCTGACTCCGCCACCGGCCACGCCTATCGCGGGAAGTTGCCGTCGGCGAGCACGTGGCTCAGGCACGGCCGACCGCCCCGTGCAACGCCCCGGATGACGCTCACCGCCAAGTGTTCTTGGCCACCGGCTCTGCATGCAGCATCGCCCGGTCCAACCACGTTGGCGCTCGGATTGCGGGACGGTGGCTGCGCCGCGGTACAGAACCCTGTCTCCGTCGCCGACCGGTGCCTGAGGAGGCAAGCGTTCCAGCCACCGTGCCGAGGCGAGAATTCCCGCTTCACGTTTTCACTGGATGCCGATGCCGATCACCGACGAGGATGCCCACGAATTGCGCGAGGCCGCGCCCGAGGCCGAGGCTCTGGGCCGCCTGGCTCCAACGCAACTGGCGCTGATCGAACGTCGTGGCTGGTTTCGGCTTCTGGCGCCGCGCGCTCTCGGTGGTGCGGAGATGGCGCTGCCGCAGGCCGTGCGACTGGAAGAGGCCATCGCTGAAGCCGATGGCAGTTGCGGCTGGGTGGTGACGCTGTGCGCCGGCGCGGGCTGGTTCGCCGGATTCCTGCCCCCGGCACTGGCGCGCGAGGTGGTGGCCACGCCCGGGATGTGCCTGGCCGGCAGCGGCGCGGTGACCGGCACTGCAGAACGTACTGCCGAAGGCTGGCGCATCAACGGCCGCTGGGGACACGCCACCGGCGCGCCGCACGCCAGCCACTTCACCTTCGCCGCCGTGCTGCACGATGGCGGCCAGCCGCTGCGCGATGCGTCCGGCGCGCCGCGCGTGCGAGCCTTCATCGTGCCGGCCGCTGGCGTGCAGGTGCTGCCCACTTGGGCAGCCATCGGACTGCGCGCCAGCGCCAGCCACGCCATCGAAATCCACGACCTGGTGGTGCCGCACGACCACGCTTTCGACATCGACACCGCCGCGGCGACGCAACCGGGCGCCCTCTACCGCTTCCCCTTCGACGCGCTGGCCTACGTGACGCTGGCGGCCAACCTCGGTGGCATGGCGCGCGGCTTCCTGCGCCTGGCCACGCCGCTGGTGCTGGAGCGCCCCGTCGGGCCCAACCGGCAGCCCTTGGGCGCGCGGCTGCAGGTGCGCGCCCAGCTGCAGTCATCCGCGCAGCAGCTCGAAGGCGCGCGTGGCCGGTGCCTGGAACTGCTCGATGCGGCGTGGAGCCGGGTTGAACGCGACGGTGGACGCATCGACGAGAAGCCGCTGCGCGACGCGGCGCTGACCTGGGCACGCGCGGCACGTGAGGCCGTGGACGGGATCTACCCCCTGTGCGGCCTGACCGCCGCCGATCCGCGCACCCACCTCAATCGGGCTTGGCGCGACCTGCACACGGCCACGCAGCACGCGATGCTGCTGTAGCGGTTTCACCGCACGCGGCCATTACCCATCCAAGCTTGCCGCTCAGTCCAGCGGGCTGCCGGCTGGCCAGGAAATGCAGAAGTACCGGCGTCTTCAGCCGCCCTGAGCGGGCGGCTCTGCTGTCTGGCGCGGCTCCAGCGCCAACTCCGCGGCAAACAGCGTGGCGT
>JAEYPG010000309.1 GCA_023410975.1 Pseudomonadota bacterium | reverse complement strand
GCGTGGTCAGCGCCGCGCCGCTGGTGTCGGTGCGCGCCTTCGACCTGGCCAGCGGCGCGCCCGGCGCGGCGCTGCACCCCAGCGCGTGCCGCGTGCTGCTGGAGGCCGGCGCGCAGGGCCTGTGGATGCCGCTGCACAGTTACGGGCGCACCCAGGGGCAGTTGTGCCTGCTGCGCCGCGAGCCCGCCTTCACCGCCGCCGAGCTGCGCTGGGTGCACGCGCTCATGCGCGAGCTGCTGCCGCTGCTGGAGCGAGCCGACCTGCTGGAGCAGCTGCAGGACGAGACCACCGCACGCGAGCGCGAGCGCATCGGGCGCGACCTGCACGACAGCGCGGTGCAGCCCTACCTGGGCCTCAAGTACGGGCTGGAGGCGGTGGCGCGCATGGCCGGCGAGGACAACCCGGTGCGCCCGCAGATCGTGCAGCTGGTGCAGATGACCAGCGACGAGCTGCAGGCCCTGCGCGACATGGTCAGCGGGCTGCGCCGCGGGCAGGACCCGGGCGGCGCCAGCGCCGGCGCGCTGGCGGCGCTGCAGCGCCAGGCGCAGCGCTTCGAGTCGCTGTACGGGCTCAAGGTCGAGGTGCAGCTGCCCGAGGCTGCCCCGCCGGTGCGCGGCAGCCTGGCCAAGGCGCTGCTGCACCTGTTCAACGAGGCGCTGACCAACGTGCGCCGCCACACGCAGGCCACCGCGGTGATGGTGCAGTTCGACGTGCAGCCGCAGCAGCTGTGCATGCGCGTGCGCAACAACCGCGCGGGGTCCGCACCGGCCCTGCCCTTCACGCCGCGCTCGCTCAGCGAGCGCGCCCAGGAGTTCGGCGGCCACGTGGCGGTCAACCAGCCGCCGGGCTGCACCGAGGTGGCGATCACGCTGCCATTGACAGGATGATCCGCATGACTGCTTCCGAAGCCACCCGCACGATCCGCGTCCTGCTCACCGACGACCACGCCCTGGTGCTGTGGGGCCTGCGCCAGCTCATCGACAGCGCGCGGCCGCGCATGGCCGTCATCGGCACCGCCACCAGTGCCCGCGAGCTGATGGAGCACCCCTCGCTGCGCGACACCGACCTGGTGCTGCTGGACCTGGGGCTGCCCGATGGCGACCCGGTGGAGTGCATCCGCCGGCTCACGGCCTCGGGCTTCAAGGTGCTGGTGCTCACGGGCAACCTCAACGTGGCGCAGCACATGGAGGCGGTCAAGGCCGGCGCGCGCGGCGTGGTGCTCAAGTCGCACTCCACCGAGCTGCTGCTGCGCGCCATCGACCGCGTGCATGCCGGCGAGGTGTGGGTGGAGCGCGCGCTCATGGCGCAGCTGCTGGGCAGCATCACCGGCGCCGGTGCCGCCGCCTCGGCAGCCGCGCAGCCCGCGCAGAACGAGCAGGCCCAGCGCATCGCCTCGCTCACGCCCAAGGAGCGCCAGGTGGTGCAGGCGCTGGTGCAGCACCGCGGCGCCAAGAGCCTGGTGGTGGCCGAGACGCTGGCCATGAGCGAGCACACCCTGCGCAACCATCTCACCGTCATCTACAGCAAGCTCAACGTGCACGGCCGGCTGGAGCTCTACGCCTACGCGCTGGAGCACGGCCTGGCCCAACAAAGCGCGCCCGCGGACCTGAACCTCGGCTGAGCCTGATTCCAGTTCTGTTTCGAGAGTGCAGTGGATGCCGTTCGGGCTGAACCCTTCGGCAAGCTCAAGGCACGCGGCGCCCTTTCACTGGCGAGTTGAAGCCGGCATGAAGCCCCGGCCTTCCGGCCCGCCGCGAGGGCGCGGGCCGCATGGCTGCGGCCGCACCGTTTCCGGCACGCGCCGACCATGACAAAGCTCCGCCCCATTCCGGGCAGCTTGCCCCTGTTTCCAGGGGCGCCGAAGCCTTAGGGTTGAGCGTGAAGGCATGTCAAGGGGGCATGCCTGAGGACGGGAGCTTTCCATGCCCCTTCACAGCCCTGCCAAGGTATTGGTGGTGGATGACCAGCCCAGCATCCGCACCGGCCTGAGGCTGCTGATCGATTCCGAGCATCCGCACCTGCACACCGTGGGCGCGGCCGGCAACTGCGCCGAGGCGCTGGCCCTGGTGCGCCGGCTGCAGCCGGACCTCGTGCTGCTGGACGTGGACCTGGACGGCGAAGACGGGCTGGCGCTCGTGCCGCGGCTGCAGCACGAGTCGAGCTGCCGCGTGGTGGTGTTCACCAGCATGCTCAGCACGCCGGTGCGCCAGCGCGCGCTGCAGCTTGGCGTGCACGACTGCCTGGCCAAGACCACGCCGGCGCGCGAGCTGCTGGCCCGTCTGGTGGCGGCATGCCCACCAGGCGGGGGGGCCGAATTGTCCTGCCCGACCGGGAGAGAAAACCCGGTCCGTCCAGGCAAGTTCTCCGATGGCGGCGGACCCGGCCTTGAATAGATTCGTTTCCATGGCAACGCGAGACACCCCGCCGCCGCAACCTTCGGCAGCCCCCTGCGCAGGACCGATGGTGGCAAGGGCAACGGCCTGGCAGGCCGGCTCGCGTAGGCCAGCGCGTGGCGGCCGCCGTGCTTGCACGGCAGCGGCCACGACAGCCTTCCAGCCCCCGCGGGCTGGAGATCAAGCCGGTGACGGCATGTCCTGCAACTGAAGAGGAAACACCATGGAACTGGTCCGCAGCATCGAGAACTTCGTCCGCGAGGAAGACGGCGTCACGGCCATCGAGTACGCACTGATCGCCTCGCTCATCGCGCTCATCGCCATCAGCGGCATGGGCCTGCTGGGCAACCAGCTGAACCTGATGTTCCAGCACATCAAGAACCAGCTCAAGACGTCCATCTGACGGCAGCAGGATGGCCGCCGGGGCTCTGGTACGTCGCAACAGCAGCCGCTGCGCGGCGTCCCGGGCCCGCGGCAAGTCCTGCGTCACCGTCAATAAGCACATAAGCACACTCAGGGAAACGCCATGGCACTGCTCCACCAGGCACAGCGTCTGATCCGCGAAGAAGAGGGCGTCACGGCCATCGAGTACGCGCTGATCGCCTCGCTCATCGCGCTCATCGCCATCAGCGGCATGGGTTTGCTGGGCAACCAGCTGAACCTGATGTTCCAGCACATCAAGAACCAGCTGCAGACCTCCTGACAAGCAGCCTTCCCCACCGCAAGAGGCCTGGGCCATGACCCGACCGCCCTCCCGCGTAGTACCGCGCACGGCACGGGCCGTGCGGCATGCCACTGCGGACAGGAGTAGCGCGCCTGCAGCGCATTGACCAACGGGAGAGCGCGATGAAGTTCGCTGTGCTGATCGGGGCCTTCGCCCGCGAGGAAGACGGAGTGACGGCCATCGAATACGCCTTCGTGGCCCTGCTCGTCGCACTGGCCATCGTGGGTGCGCTGGTGGAGGCCGGGCTCACGCTCAGCGACATCTTCAGCGGCTTCGACGGCTACATCAGGACGTCCTGACCAGGCCGTGCCGCGCAAGCCGCAAGCCCTCAACCCACGCCAACGAAGCGAGCCCGCCATGACCCTGGAACTGCTGTGCGCGTGCATCGTCTGGAGCCTGATGCTGGCCGCCAGCATCAGCGACCTGCGCAGCCGGCGCGTTCCCAACGCCCTGGTGCTGTACGGGGTGCTGCTGGGGCTGGCCTTCAACGCGTTCGCACCCGCGGACACGAGCCTGCTGCCCGGCCGCGACACGGGCGTGCCGGCGGCGCTGCTGGGAGGGCTCACCGGCCTGGCGCTGTTCCTGCCCTTGTACGCGCTGCGGCTGCTGGGCGCCGGGGACGTCAAGCTGCTGGCCATGGCGGGCGTGTGGCTGGGGGCGCAGTCGGTGATGCACGCCGCGCTGTGGAGCATGGCCGCCGGCGGCGTGCTGGGGCTGGGAATGGCGCTGGCGAGCCCACGGGGCACGCTGCGCCAGGTGGGCCTGAACATGCTGCGCATGGGCCGCGCAACGCTGGTGCGCGGCTGCACCGCCGGGATGCTGGTGCAGGCGCCGGTACAGACCACGGGGCGGCTGCCCTACGCGCTGGCCATCGCCGCCGGCACCGCAGTGGAAATGGTTCGGTTGTTGTCAGCTTGAAGGCACTCACGGAGGAGCCCCACATGCCTGTCGACGCGAAATTTCCCCCTGCCGCCACGCCCGCAGCCTGGCCCGCGGCGCCCGTGACGGCCCAGGACACCGGGCTGCCCGCACCGCTGCTGTGCGAGCTCGCGCTCAAGGCCATGCACCAGCACGGGCCCTGCAGGCTGTGCGACATCGCGGACCACCTGCGCCTGGCGCCGATGCTGGTGGAGACGCTGATGGGCCAACTGCGCCGCGAGTCGCTGGTGGAGGTGCGCCAGCGCGGCGCGCTGGACGGCGACGTGTGCTACCAGCTCACCCAGGCCGGCCGCGCGCGCGCCGCCGAGGCGCTGGCGCGCAACCTCTACAGCGGCGCCGCGCCGGTGCCGCTGGCGGCCTACGTGCAGCGGGTGCAGGCGCAAAGCGTCGCCGACATGAAGCTCACGCGCGAACGCTTCGAGCAGGCCATGGCCTCGGTGGTGATGCAGCCGCAGGTGCGAGAGCAACTGGGCGCGGCCATGAACTCGCGCCGTGCCAAGCTGCTGTACGGCCCGCCCGGCGCGGGCAAGACCTTCCTGTGCGAGCGCATGGCCGCGCTGCTGCAGGGCGCGGTGGCCGTGCCCTACGCGGTGGAGGTTCACGGCGAGATCATCCACGTGTTCGACCCGCTGGTGCACCGGCCGCTGCCCCAGGGCGCAGCCGAGGCCGAGGCAGGCTTCGACCGGCGCTGGGTGCTGTGCGAGCGCCCGGTGGTGGTCACCGGCGGCGAGCTCACGCTGGAGATGCTGGACCTGGTGTTCGACGCGCGCGCGGGCTTCTACCACGCGCCGCCGCATTTCAAGGCCAACAACGGGCTGCTGCTGGTGGACGACCTGGGGCGCCAGCTCGTCACGCCGCGCCAGCTGTTCAACCGCTGGATCGTGCCCATGGAGCAGCAGCATGACCACCTGATGCTGCGCAACGGCATCAAGTTCCGCGTGCCCTTCGACACGCTGCTGTTCTTCTCGACCAACCTGCGCCCGGAGGAGCTCGGCGACGAGGCCTTCCTGCGGCGCATCGGCTACAAGATCTTCGTCGGCCCGCTGCCGGCCGAGGACTACCGCGACGTGCTGCGCCAGAGCTGCGAGCATTTCGGCGTGCCCTACGACGACGCGGCCTTCGAGCGGCTGCTGCACGAGATGCACCAGCGCGAGGGCCGGCCGCTGCTGCCCTGCTACGCGCGCGACCTGGTCGGCCAGATCGCGGAGTTCGCCACCTACAACGGGCTCAAGCCCGAGCTCAGCCCGCGGCTGATGAATTGGGCCTGGCGCAACTACTTTGCCAATGAACCGGCCTGGGCCTGAGCAAGGCCCAGGCCGCACGCACGACCGCACGCAGGAGACATGACATGGGCGGCAACAGGCGAGGACTCACGATGCTGGCGGTGGCGCTGCTGGCCGGGCTGATGGCGGCGGTGTTTGCCGCGCGCTGGCTCAACGCGCAATCCGGCAGCACGGGGCGCATCGCCGTGGCGGCGCTGGACGTGGAGATCGGCGCCAAGATCGGCCCCGAGGCGGTGAAGATGGTGGACTGGCCGCGCGGCAGCGAGCCCCCGGGCGCCTTCGACGACCCGGCCAAGGTGCAGGGGCGCGTGGCGCGCACGGCGCTCACGCGCGGCGAGCCGGTGCTGGAGGCCAAGCTCGCGCCCGCGGGCACCAAGGGCGGGCTCTCGGCGGTGGTGGTCGAGGGCAAGCGCGCCATGACCGTGCGCGTCAACGACGTCATCGGCGTGGCCGGCTTCGCGCTGCCGGGCAACTACGTGGACATCATGGTCAACACGAGCAACCCCGGCAGCGAGGGCCGCGACGCGCAGGACAAGGCCATCAGCAAGATCGTGCTGGAGCGCATCCTGGTGCTGGCCGTGGCGCAGGAGGCCAACCGCGACGACACCAAGCCCAAGGTCGTCAACGCCGTGACGCTGGAAGTCACGCCCGAGGAGGCCGAGAAGCTGGACCTGGCGCGCAGCGTGGGCAGCCTGTCGCTGGTGCTGCGCAACCAGGTCGATCCGCAGCCCAGCGGCACCGGCGGCGCCACCAAGGACTCGCTGCTGCAGGCCGTCTCCACCGCCGCACCGGCGCCAGCACCCGTGCGCCCGGCACCCGTCGCCGCCGCGCGCGTGCGTGCGCCGGCCCCCGCGCCGGCCCAGGC
>JAEYPG010000264.1 GCA_023410975.1 Pseudomonadota bacterium | reverse complement strand
CCAGGCGCGGCGAGGTCAGCGCCGAGAACGCCACCAGGTTGGCCGAGGAGCCGGAGTTGACGGTGAGGCAGTGCTTGACGCCCAGGAACTGCGCCAGCTTCTGCTCGAAGGCGGCGTTGAAGCGGCCGGTGGTGAGCCAGCCGTCAAGCGAGGCCTCGACCATAAGCTGCAGCTCGCGCGCGCCGATGACCTTGCCTGACACGGGCACCGGCGACTCGCCGGGCACGAAGGGCTTCGGGGCCAGCGCCAGGTCGGCGTACTGCTGCACCAGCTCGGCGATCTGGCCGCGCAGGGATTCAGGGGAAGGGGTGTTCATGGCTGAGGCGTGGTCGTGTGCGGCCCGATCGGCGCAAGCCGCGTGGTGCGCGGCGCGCTCGCTTGGCCACCGCTCCCGTCAGGAGCTTCGGCAGGGGATGGCTGCGGAGGTTGGCCGCCGGGGCGGGGACAACCGCGCATTTTCCCATGTCGGCTCGGATCAGCCCTGGGACACGCGCCGGCCGAGCCGGCTGAACACGCGCTTGATCCCGCGCGGGGCCCGCATGGCGGCGTAGAAGGCGCGTACCCGTGCAGGGTCGCCGGCATGGCGCAAGCCGATGTGCTCCCAGTCCGCGTAGCAGGTGTCCAGCATCTTGCGCGACATGCCGCCGGCCACGTAGCGCGCGACGTAGGTACCGGTGTGGTGGGCGCGGCAGCCCTGGGCCATGAGGTCGAACAGCAGGTCGTGGTCGGCCGCCACGCGCAGCGCCGGATCGAAACCGCGCTCCACCAGCCAGCGCCGCGCCACGAAGGTGGACTGGTGGCAGGGAATCCCGCTCATCCATTTGCCCGAGAGCCGGCTCTCGCACAGGGAGTCGTAGGTGTGGCGCAGGTCCGCCGCCGGCCGGGCCATGCACAGGCCGTTGCGGCGCAGGTAGAAATGGTGACCGTAGAGGATGTCGGCATCGGCCGGCGCCTCCCGCAGAGTTTCCTCCAGCGCCAGCTCGCTGACGAATTCGTCGCCCGCGTTCATGAACAGCACGAAGCGGCCGCGGGCCAGGCGGGCGCCTTTGGCCATCGCATCGTAGGGGCCGCGGTCGGGCTCGCTGACCCACTGCTCGATCCCGGCGGCGCGGGCGCGGACGAGGTCGAGCGTCCCGTCGGTGGAGGCGCCGTCCACCACCAGGTATTCGAAGTCCTGGCGCGACTGGGTGAACACGCTGCGCAGGGTCTGGGACAGGCCCGGCGCGTCATTGCGCACCACGGTCACGATGGACACCAGGGGCTGCGGCGGGACTTCCCGCGCCGGCCGCGGCGGCACCGCCACGACGGCGCGCTTGCGCAGGTTCTCCACCAGCCGGGCCGGCAGCGGCAGGCCCGGGCGCCGCGGAGGCCGGCGGCAGAACGCCTGCAGCGCGGTCTGGGCCCCAGCACTTTCCGGGTCGGCCTGCAGCAGGAAGGCGTCCAGCCCCTGCTGGTGGCAGGCCGCGTACTGCTGAGCCGAGTAGCACAGCACCTTGTGGCCGCGCAGCTGCCGGCGCAGTCCGCGATCCAGCGCGCCGGGCGCTTCGGGGTCGGGCACGTAGAGCAGCGTGCCGGCGCCTGTGCGCTGCCAGCGCAGCCCCGCGGGGGAGAGCTGCCACAACACCAGCAGGTCCGCCTGGGTGCCGGCGGGAATCTCACCCGTCTCGCTCCACGAGGTGTTCACGGGCGCCATGGCTTCTAGCACGGCGATCAGGCGGGACAGCCGGCTGCTGCCGCGGGCCGAAGGGGCAGCGACGACGAGGATGTTGCGAATCATGTCTACAGGTTCGGAAGAAGGGCACGGGCTGGCGTGCCTGGCGGGGCCGCGGCGCAACGGGTTAGAGGCCTGGAGCCGGCCGAACGCCCGGGACGCTGCGTGACGCTCGGGCGGCGCGAGGCGCACCGGCGGCGCGTCTCGAATTCACACAGGCGGGTTTTCGGCCCGGAACCCCGCGGGCTTGACCCTGGAGTTGCGCCTGGGAGGGCCGGCGCGGACCGGCAGGCCCGCGCGGCGGATTGTCCCATGCCGCTTCTTACGCCCGGAGGCAGCCTGGCGCCTGCCGCCGGGGCGCCGCCACCTCAGGCCGCCAGCGTGGCGCGGAAGTACGCGATGGTTTCCTGGAGCCCGTCCTCCAGGCTCACGCGCGGCTGCCACTGCAGCATGTTTTGCGCTACCGAGATGTCCGGCCGGCGCTGGCGCGGATCGTCCTGGGGCAGCGGCGCGAAGCTCAGCTTCGACTTGCCGCCCACGAGCCGCAGCACCAGCTCCGCCAGCTGCAGCATCGTGAACTCGCCGGGATTGCCGATGTTCACCGGCCCGGCGAAGTCCGCCGGCGTGTCCATGAGTTTCACAAGGCCCTCGATGAGGTCGTCCACGTAGCAGAAGCTGCGCGTCTGCTGGCCGTCGCCGTAGATAGTGATGTCCTGGCCCCGCAGCGCCTGGACGATGAAGTTGCTCACCACGCGGCCGTCGTTGGGGTGCATGCGCGGGCCGTAGGTGTTGAAGATGCGCGCCACCTTGACCTCCAGCCGGTGCTGGCGGTGGTAGTCGAAGAACAGCGTCTCCGCGCAGCGCTTGCCCTCGTCGTAGCAGGAGCGCGGGCCGATCGGGTTGACGCGGCCCCAGTAGTCCTCGGTCTGCGGATGCATCTCGGGGTCGCCGTAGACCTCGCTGGTGGAGGCCTGCAGGATGCGCGCCTTCACGCGCTTGGCCAGGCCCAGCATGTTGATCGCGCCGTGCACGCTGGTCTTGGTGGTCTGCACCGGGTCGTGCTGGTAGTGGATCGGGCTGGCCGGGCAGGCCAGGTTGTAGATGCGGGCCACCTCCACGTAGAGCGGGAAGGTCACGTCGTGGCGCATCAGCTCGAAGTGCGGGTTCGACAGCAGGTGGCGGATGTTCTGCTTGCTGCCGGTGAAGAAGTTGTCCACGCACAGCACGTCATGGCCGGCTTCGAGCAGCCGGTCGCACAGGTGGGAACCCAGGAAGCCGGCGCCGCCGGTGACGAGGATGCTTTGCATGCGAAGAAGTCCTTGAGGGGGCGATGCACCAGCAGGCGTAATGCCGGTTTCCCCCCGGGACTTCTCCTCAGTCAGGCTCGCCAGTGGTCGGCGATCCAGGGCGCCGGCCTGGCGTGGCGCCAGTTGCCGTTGCTGCGCCCGGCCAGGGCATCGGGCGGGTTCATCACCCCGTGGAAGATCAGGATGCGCGCCCCCTCGGGTTTGGCCGGCGCGCGGAAATAGTTCAGCGGGAAGCGCGGGATGCAGTGGTACTTCCAGCTCGCGCACCAGGCAGCGGGCCAGTAGTCGAGCTTGCCCTGCTTGTGCAGCACGTCGGAGAGGAAGGCCTGCTCGTTGCGGAAGTTGGCGCGTGCCTCCACGGGCCGGGCCCGGAACTGCGCCAGCACGTCCGCGTGCGCGCCCAGCTCGAAGCGGTAGACCGAGGAGTTGCCGGTGACGCGCCAGGGCCGCTTCCAGTCGTGGATGATCAGGAACTCCCCCGGCTGCTCGAAGAAGGGCGTGATGTCGTCCACGATCACCACGTCCAGGTCCAGGAACAGCGCCGTGCCGCGCAGGCCGTGCAGGTCGGCCTCGAAGGTGGTGAGCTTCTTCCAGCCGCGCTCGGGAATGCCCGCGGGCAGCGCCAGGTCGGGAATCGGCAGGCAGCGCACGTCCGGGTGCACGCCGGCGCCGTCGTCGGTCAGGCAAACAAAGGTGAAGTCGCCGCGCAGGTGGCGGCGCACCATGGCGTAGAGCCGGTTGACGTACTCGGGGCCGTACTTGGTGCCCCACTTCATGCAGAGGATGACGCGCTGCTGGCTGCTGCTCATGGCGGTTCGGTTCGGGTGGTCGGGCAGGGCGCCGGCTCGGATCAGAGGTCTTCGATGCGCCGCGGCGGGTAGGTGTCCCAGCTCTGGCAGCCCGGGCATTGCCAGAAGTAGTTGCGCGCCTCGAAGCCGCAGGCCGCGCAGCGGTAGCGCTGCAGGGGCTGTGCCGCGCGCGCCACGCTGGCCTGGACGCGGGTGCGGATGTCCTCGGCCCACTCCGCCGGCGGCAGCTCCAGCACCTGCGCCGCCACCGACAGCGCGGGCTGCTGGCG
>JAEYPG010000200.1 GCA_023410975.1 Pseudomonadota bacterium | reverse complement strand
GCACCCGGCGGCTCGGCCAGGCCGCCGGAGCCCGGGGGCTCCTGCAGCCCGCCACCCGAGGGCGGCTCGCGCAGGCCGTCTCCTTCAGCCGGCGGTTCCTGCAGGCCACCGTCGGCCGGCGGCTCGGCCAGGCCCCCGCTGCCCTCCTCGGCCGGCGCGCCGGCGCCCATCTCCTGCAGCCCCGACGCCTCTTCCACCGCCAGGGGCCGCGTCACCACCTCGTAGCTCAGCAGCGCCGCCGCGGCGAACACCAGCGCCGGCAGGAACATCACCACGCTCTGGCGCGCCAGGTAGCCCATGGGCACGCCGTGGTTGCGCTGGCCCCTCACGGCGGCCATCAGCCCCGTCACCGCGTGGCGCTGCGGCGCTGCGCCCGCCTGCACCAGCAGCGCGGGCAGCGCCACTGCGCGCTCCTCGGCACTGAGCGGCGGCGCCATCGCGGGCCTGAGCTTGGCCACCAGGATGGTGTAGAGGATGTACAGGCCCGCGAGCATCAGCCCGGGGAAGAAGGCGCCGGCGTAGAGCTGCACCACCGACACGCCGGCCGTGGCGCCATAGACGATCAGCAGCACCGAGGGCGGAATCAGGATGCCCAGGCAACCACCCGCCGTGATGGCCCCTGCCGACAGCGGGACCGAGTAGCCCGCGCGCAGCATCGCCGGCAGCGCCAGCAGCCCCATGAGCGTGACCACCGCGCCCACGATGCCCGTGGCGGTGGCAAAGAGCGTGCAGGTCACCAGCGTGGCCACCGCCAGCGAGCCGGGCAGCCGCGCCAGCGCCAGGTGCAGGCTCTTGAACAGCTTCTCGATCAGGTTCGCGCGCTCGACCAGGTAGCCCATGAACACGAACAGCGGGATCGAGATGAGCACGTCGTTGGCCATCACCTTGTAGGCCGACTGCACCATCAGGTCCAGCGTGCGTGTCGTGTCGCGGTCGTAGGCCAGCCAGGTGAAGAGCATGCCCATGCCCATGAGCGTGAAGGCGGTGGGAAAGCCCAGCATGATCGCCACTACCACCAGCGACAGCATCAGCAGCCCGATGTGTCCGTGGGTGATGCGCTCCGCCCCCACCAGCATGGCCACGGCCCCGGCGATGATGATCGCCATCAGGCTGAAGCCGAACCACAGTTCCTTGCGCAACTTCATCACGCGCCCTCCTGGCGTTGCGCCGGCGGCAGCGGCCGGTCGAGCGCGTCGATGTCCACATCCTTTGCGTGGACCATCTCCTTGAGCTTGTCCACGTCCACTTCCTCCACGTCCTCGTCGCGCGAGGGCCACTGGCCCTGGCGCAGGCAGATGACGCAGCGCACGATCTCCACCAGTCCCTGCAGCAGCAGGATCGCCCCGGAGAGCGGAATGATGAACTTGAAGGGGTACAGGGGCAGCGCGTCGGCGGAGAAGGTCTGCTCGCGGATGGCCAGCGACTCGTGAGCGAACTGCCAGCCGGCCCAGGTCAGCGCCACGATGCCCGGCAAAAAGAAGATCACGTACAGCACCAGGTCGATGGCCGCCTGCGTGCGCGGCTTGAAGAAGCCGTAGAGCACGTCGCCGCGAACGTGGCCGTTCTTGGACAACGTGTAGGCCCCGGCGGTCATGAACAGCGAGCCGTAGAGCATGATCTGCGCGTCCAGCACCCAGGCATGGGGCTTGTTGAGCACGTACCGGCTGAACACTTCCCAGCTGATGAGCAACGTGAGCCCCACCGCCGTCCAGGCGAATGTCTTGCCGATGAAGGTGGAAAACCGGTCCACCGCCAGCAGCGCCTTCTGCATGCGAACTCCCAACGCGCGCGATGCGTGCGAATAAGCGGACAAGGAAAAGGCGCCCCCGGGGCGCCCTGTCCTGAGAACTTCCTCAGCCCGTTCAGCCCTTCTTGGGCTGCTGGCCGGCGCCGCGGCCGAAGTAGTGGTTGTAGGCCATCTTGAAGTCCACCAGGTAGTCGCTCTGCCACTGGCCCGCGCGCTGCGCGAAGGCGCGCTGCGAGTCGAGCACGCGCTTGAACATCGGGTTCTCGGCCGCCTTCTTCTCGGTCACCTTGTCCCAGGCGGCGAGCTGCGCGCGCAGGATGGCGTCGGGCGTCTTGTAGAACTTCACGCCGGCCTTCTTGAGCTCCTCGTAGTCGCGCGAGTTGCGCTCGATGGCCTTCCAGCTCATATCGGCGCTGGCGGCCTGCACCGCGTAGTCGATGATGGCCTTGAGCTCCGCGGGCAGTGCCTTGTACTTGGCGCCGTTGAACAGGATCTCGAACTGCTCGCTGCTCTGGTGGAAGCTCTGCAGCATGCAGTTCTTGGCCACGTCGGGAAAGCCCAGCACGCGGTCGGAGGAGGCGTTGTTGAACTCCGCCGCGTCGATGAGCCCGCGGTCCAGCGCCGGCACGATCTCGCCGCCGGGCAACGGGTTGACGGCCGTGCCCAGCTCCGTGAACACGTCCACCGCCAGGCCGACGGTGCGGAACTTCAGGCCCTTCATGTCCTCGACCTTGGCCACGGGCTTCTTGAACCAGCCCAGCGGTTGCGTGGGCATCGGGCCGTACATGAACGAGACCACGTCCAGGTTCAGGCTCTTGTAGATCTCCTCCACCAGCGCCTTGCCGCCGCCGTAGTTGTGCCAGGCCAGCACCATGTTCGGGTCCATGCCGAAGGCCGGGCCCGAGCCCCACAGCGCCAGCGCGGAGTTCTTGCCGTACCAGTAGGCGATGACGCCGTGGCCGCCGTCGAGCGTGCCCTTGCTCACCGCGTCGAGCATCTGGAACGCCGGCACCACCGAGCCCGCGGGCAGCACCTCGATCTTGAGCCGCCCGCCGGCCATGTCGTTGACCTTCTTGGCGAAGTCCTGGGCGTACTCGTGAAAGATGTCCTTGGCCGGCCAGGTGCTCTGGAAGCGCAACGTGGTGGTCTGCGCCCGCGACACCGCCGGTGCCGCCAGGGCCCCCGCTCCCACCGAGGTGGCAACGGCGTTCCTCAGGAAACGGCGGCGCGGTGCCGCTTGCTTCGGTTGCTGGCTCATTTGGCTGTCTCCTTTGTGATGGAAATGCGCGAGGCGCTGACCAAGAAAAGCTCACGCACTATCAAAGTTGTCATACCACTGCTGCAACTGGTGCAAGCCCGAGTGTTAAAGATGTCAAAAAAGCTTGCCAAACGGCGCCAGATCGGCCAGGGCAACGCGTTCAGTCCGGCACCACGGCCGTGGCCTCGATTTCCACCTTGGCGCGGTCCTCGATCAGCGCAACCACCTGCACCGCCGTCATCGCGATGTCGTAGTGGCCGATGAGCTCTCGGAAAGCTTGGCCCACGGCGGGCAGCGCGGCCAGGTATTCGCGCTTGTCGGTGACGTACCAGGTCAAGCGCACGAGGTGCGCCGGCGTCGCGCCGCCGGCCTGCAGCACGGCCACGATGTTGCGCAGCGCCTGCACCGCCTGGGCCGCGAAGTCGTCGCTCGCGAAGCGCTGCTGCGCATCCCAGCCGACCATGCCGGCCACGAAGATCTGGCGTCCCTGCGCGGCCACGCCGTTGGCGTAGCCGCGGGGACGCGGCCAGCCGGGGGGAAGGATCGCACCCATCAAGTCGTCTCCTTGTTGCTGCAGCAACTCCAAACCGTTCGCGTCGAGCGGGGGACCGAGCTTGTCGAAGGCCCCGTGTCGAAGCGTTGGCAAACTGCCTGCAGGCCCTCGACAAGCGCGCTCCAGGGCTTCGACGAACTCGGCCCGAACGGAACCACGTTGACGCCGCGCCTCATTGGCCGTCGGGCCCCGTCTTCAGCCTGAACCGCTGCAGCTTGCCCGTGGCCGTGCGCGGCAGCGCTTCGAGGAAGTCGATGGCGCGCGGATACTTGTAGGGCGCGATGGCACGCTTCACGAAGTCCTGCAGCGCCCGCACCATCGCCGCGTCGCCCTGGTGCCCCGGACGCAGCACCACGAAGGCCTTGACCAGCTGCCCGCGCTCGGCATCGGGCACGCCCACCACGCCGCACTCGGCCACGGCCGGGTGCTGCAGCAGCGCCTCCTCCACCTCCGGCGCGGCGATGTTGTAGCCGGCGCTGACGATCAGATCGTCGGTGCGCGCATGGAAGCGGAAGTAGCCGTCGGCATCCATCGAGTAGGCGTCGCCGGTGTAGTTCCAGCCCTGGCGCACGTAGCCGGCCTGGCGCTCGTCGGCAAGGTAGCGGCAGCCCGTGGG
>JAEYPG010000127.1 GCA_023410975.1 Pseudomonadota bacterium | reverse complement strand
ACGTGTGGGCGGCGCTGCACACGCTGGGGCGCAGCGGGCTGGCCGGGCTGGTGGAGCGCTGCTGCCGCCACGCGCGGCGCTTCGCGCGCGAGCTGCGCGAGGCCGGCGCCACCGTGCTCAACGAGGTCGAGCTCAACCAGGTGCTGGTGAGCTTCGGCGGCGACGAACGCACGCGCCGCGTGGTGGCCGCGCTGCAGGCCGAGGGCACGTGCTGGTGCGGCATCACCGTCTGGCAGGGGCACACGGCCATGCGCATCAGCGTCTGCTCGTGGGCCACCACCGACGATGACGTGACGCGCTCGCTGGACGCCATGCGGCGCCTGATGCGGCAGGCGGGGACTGACTCCAGTTCTGCTTCGAGAGTGACGTAAATCCCGTTCGCCCTGAGCCCTTCGACAGGCTCAGGACAGGCTCTGTCGAAGGGCAGGCGCTCGGTTGTCGCGGCAGGGCTTCGACAAGCTCAGCCCGAACGGGTCTTTGTTTCAATGCCAAGGAAGGGCTGGAACGAAGCACCCGCCGCGCCCCCGGCTCCGAGGTGCCACACAAAGTTGTCACAACCCGCCCTCCTCTTTCGTCTGTCCCTCATGGACCACTCCACCCACACCTTCGCGCGGCTGCGTCCGCGCCTGCACGGCATCGCCTACCGGATGCTCGGCTCCCGCGCCGAGGCCGAGGAGGTGGTGCAGGACGCCTGGCTGCGCTGGCACGAGGCCGACACCACGGCGCTGGACAGCACCGAGGCCTGGCTGGTGACCGTGACCACGCGGCTGTCCATCGACCGGCTGCGCGCGGCCAAGGCGCAGCGCGAGCAGTACGTGGGCTTCTGGCTGCCCGAGCCGCTGGTGGAGGACTCGCCCGTCACGCCGGAGCAGCTGCTGGAAAAGGCGGACGACCTGTCCGTCGCCTTCCTCGCGCTGCTGGAGCGGCTGGGGCCGGAGGCGCGCGCGGCCTTCCTGCTGAGGGAGGTGTTCGAGGCCGACTACGCCGAGGTGGCGCGCGTGCTGGACAAGAGCGAGG
Organism: Pseudomonadota bacterium; assembly: GCA_023410975.1. Lineage (GTDB taxonomy): Bacteria > Pseudomonadota > Gammaproteobacteria > Burkholderiales > Burkholderiaceae_C > Azohydromonas. The sequence goes on along the minus strand of JAEYPG010000127.1, from coordinate 2,002 downwards.
AGGCCTGCCGCCAGATCGTGAGCCGGGCCAAGTCGCAGCTGCGCGACGCGCGCAAGCGCCACGCGGTGCCGGCCGAGACGCAGCGGCGGCTGCTGCGGGGCTTCGTCGAAGCCTCGTCGCGCGGCGACTTCGCCGGGCTGCAGGCGCTGCTGGCCGAGGACGCGGCGCTGATCGGCGACGGTGGCGGCAAGGTGCCGAGCTTCGGCAAGGTGCTGGAAGGCGGGCGGCGCATCGCGCAGCTCTACCTCGCCACGCACCTGCGCCACGGCCCGGCGGTGCGGTGGGAGATCGCCGTGGTCAATGGCGAGTGGGGCCTGCTGCGCTGGGTGGACGGGCAGCTGGAGTCGGTGCAGGCGGTGGAAACCGACGGGGAGCGCATCGTGTGCATCCACGCACAGCGCAACCCGGACAAGCTGGCGCGCATCGCGGCGGCGTGGGCGCGTGAAGCGGATGTCACAAGCACGCCGCCCGGTTCGTCTTGAAGGTGCATCCCAACTTTTTCACCAAGGAAGCACCATGCACAAAGAAGCCCGACTGCCCTGGACCCGTCTCGCGCCCAAGACCTACCAGGCAATGGCCGCCGTTGCCGCGACCACCGCGAATTCCACGCTGGGGCCGGTCCTGATCGAGCTGGTCCTGAGCCGTGTCTCGCAGATCAACGGCTGCGCGTTCTGCGTGGACATGCACGCCCGCACGCTGCGCGAGCATGGCGAGAGCTGGCAGCGGCTGAACAGCCTGGTCACGTGGCGCGAGGCGCCCTTCTACAGCGAGCGCGAGCGCGCCGCGCTGCACTGGGCCGAGCTCATCACCCGGCTCACCGACCACCACGCCGACCGCGACGCCGCCTTCGAGGCGCTGAAGCCGCATTTCAGCGAGCAGGAGATCGTCGAGCTGAACTGGACCATCGCGCAGATCAACGCCTGGAACCGCATGGCGGTGGGGATGGGGCAGCCGGTGGAGGCGAAGGAACTCGCCTGAGCAAGGCCGGTTGTCGCCTGCATTTCACGACCGGCAGTGGCCGCAAGCCTTGGCTTCTTGCGGCACACTGCCGTTCTTCTGTCAAAAACAAAGGCAGCCACCATTTCCTGGCGCCGGCTTTGGCCCAGCCCGAGGCAAGCTCATTTGAAACCAGATTCCCTGGTCATCAACTGAAGGTCCGGCAGGTTGTATTTACCAGGCCTCAGCATGGCCACCTCGCCAGTCCAAGTCACAGGCAACGCACCGGAAACGCTCAGCTGCCCCCATGTTCGAAATCAAGACCCTGGCGCTTTTTCTGGTGACGGCCGTCGCGGAAATCGTGGGCTGTTATCTGCCCTATCTCTGGCTCAAGCAAGGCAAGAGCGCCTGGCTGCTGCTTCCCGCCGCATTGAGCCTGGCCTTGTTCGCCTGGCTGCTGTCGCTGCATCCCACGGCCTCGGGCCGCGTTTATGCGGCCTATGGGGGCGTCTATATCTTCGTGGCCATTCTCTGGCTCTGGCTCGTTGACGGCATTCAGCCTACGCGCTGGGACCTGATCGGGGCACTCGTGGCCTTGGCCGGCATGGCGATCATCATGTTCGCGCCCAGAAACGCGTGACGGCTTGACCCTGGCCGGCAAGCGCTGCGTGTTTTTTGAGTTTCGCCTCCAAGAGGCTTGAAGGGTGCCTGTAAGCTGCCCCCCGGACACCAACGTCCGCACAGCCCAACAGGAGGTGAAGATGATTACCACCCTCACGACCTTTACCCTGCCCAATCCTATTAGCTTGGAGGAAGCTCGCAGCATTTTCCAGAGTACGGCGCCGAAATACCGCGAGGTGGCGGGCCTGCTGCGCAAGACCTATGTGCTTTCGGAAGACGGGCGGACGGCAGGCGGCGTCTATTTCTGGATTTCCCGGGCCGATGCGGAGGCGCTGTACACGGAATCCTGGCGTGCATTCGTCCGGGAGAAATACGGCACCGAGCCGGTCGTCACCTACTTCGAAAGCCCCGTGGTGGTGGACAACGTGGCGGGCCAGATTCTTAC
>JAEYPG010000122.1 GCA_023410975.1 Pseudomonadota bacterium | reverse complement strand
CGCCAGCGCCGCGCCGATGCCGTACACGCCCACCCAGGGCGCCAGTACCGCCAGCGGCGCGTCCACCTGCGCGTAGCCGCTGGCCAGCCACGGGAAGCCCGTGAACAGTGCCCCGCGCGCGAGCTCTGCCAGCAGCCACAGCGCCGCCCACAGCAGCGCATCGGGCAGCGCGCGGCCGCGCCGCAGCCGCGCGTACAGGCCCATGGCCAGTGCCAGATAGGCGCCCATGGCCAGCGCCAGCGCCGCCACCGCCGCCGCGGCCAGCGGCGCGGGCAGCCCGCCGTAGCGGTACATGCTCACGAACAGCCACCAGGTGCCCGCGCCGACCCAGGCACTGCCGTAGAGCCAGCCCAGCAGCGCCGCGCGGCGCGGGCGCGCCGGCTGCACGCGCCAGGCCAGCAACGCCACGCACAGCAGCTGCAGCGGCCACGCCGCGGTATGCACGAAGACGAGCGACTGCAGCGCGCCCAGCGCCGCCACCAGCGGCAGCTCCAGCCGCGCGATCCAGGGTGCTGCGGATTTCAAGATGGGGGTGCGTCGGCAGGAATGCGGGTGACCTTGAACCAGCGCACCGCGCCGCCGCGCGTGAGCATGACCGTGAAGCGCAACGGGCCGATGTCCACCGCCTCGCCGCGGCGCGGCACGTGGCCGATCTCGTGCGCCACCAGCCCGCCGATGGTGTCGAAGTCCTCGCTGGACAGCCGGATGGCGAAGGCCTCGTTGACGTCGTCGATCTCGGCATCGCCTGCGACGCGGTAGCTGCCGTCGGCCAGCGTGTAGACGGCGCTCTCGGCGTCCTTGTCGTCGAACTCGTCCTCGATCTCGCCGACGATCTGCTCCAGCACGTCCTCGATGGTGAGGAGCCCGGCGGTGTTGCCGAACTCGTCGATGACGATGGCCAGGTGGTTGCGGTTGCTGCGGAAGTCGCGCAGCAGCTCGTTGAGCCGCTTGCTCTCTGGCACGAACACCGCCGGACGCAGCAGCGTGCGCAGGCTCAGCCCGGGCGCGCGCTGCAGCTTGAGCAGGTCCTTGGCCATGAGGATGCCGATGATGTTGTCGCGCCGGCCGTCGTAGACCGGAAAGCGCGAGTGGCCGGCGGAGATGACCTGCTCCAGCAGGGCGTCGTAGGGCGCCTCGATGTCGAGCAGGTCCATGCGCGGCGCGGCCACCATCACGTCGCCGGCGCTCATGTCGGCCATGCGCAGCACGCCTTCCAGCATCAGGCGTGATTCGGGCTCGATGAGCTCGCGCTGCTCGGCATCGGCCAGCGTCTCCATCAGCTCGGCCTTGGAATCAGGCCCGGGCGAGATGAACTCCACCAATCGTTCGAAGAGACTGCGTTTCTCGACCGGCAGCCGCGGCGGGCGGCCGGACGGGGACTTGACTGATTGAGGCGGTTCTGACACGGCAGGTGTCGGCAGTGGGAAGGGGGCAAGAATACCCGATCGGCTTGACAGGGCACGGAGCTTGCATGACAGTCCGTCGCCCTCATCCGACCCCCTGGCGCTCAAGGGCCAGGCAGCAGCCCATGTCCAACGGACTGATTCCCGCGACCATCCTTACCGGCTTTCTAGGCAGCGGCAAGACGACGCTGCTCAAGCGCGTCCTGAGCGAATCCCACGGCCAGAAAATCGCCGTGATCGAGAACGAGTTCGGCGAGGAGAACATCGACAACGAGATCCTGGTGGCCGACACCGAGGAGCAGATCGTCCAGCTCTCCAACGGCTGCGTTTGCTGCACGATCCGCGAAGACCTGCGCTCCACGCTGTCGGTGCTGGCGGCCAAGCGCCGCCGCGGCGAGCTCAATTTCGAGCGCGTCGTCATCGAGACCACCGGCCTGGCCGACCCGGGCCCCGTCGCCCAGACCTTCTTCATGGACGACGAGATCGCCGAGAGCTTCCTGCTCGACTCGATCCTGACGCTGGTGGACGCCAAGCACGCGCACCAGCAGCTCGACACCCGCCAGGAGGCGCGCCGCCAGGTGGGTTTCGCCGACCAGATCTTCATCAGTAAATCTGACCTGGTTTCGACCGAGGAAGTGGACGATTTGTCGCACCGCCTCAAGCACATGAACCCGCGCGCGCCGCAGCGCCGCGTGCACTTCGGCGAGGTGCCCATCAGCGAGGTGTTCGACCTGCGAGGCTTCAACCTCAACACCAAGCTCGAGATCGACCCCGACTTCCTCAACGAGTCGGCGCACGACCATCATCATCACGACCACGACCACGAGCACGGCGAGCACTGCGACCACCCGCACCACCACCATCACGACGACGACGTCAAGTCCTTCGTGTTCCGCGCCGATAAAGCTTTCAACCCGGCCAAGCTGGAGGACTTCCTGGGCGCGATCGTGCAGGTCTACGGACCCAAGATGCTGCGCTACAAGGGTGTGCTCTATATGAAGGGCAGCGACCGCAAGGTCGTGTTCCAGGGCGTGCACCAGATGATGGGCAGCGACCTGGGCCCGAAATGGACGCCGGGCGAGAAGAAACAAAGCAAGATGGTGTTCATCGGCGTGGACCTGCCAAAAGACATCCTTTTGCAGGGTTTGGAGCAATGCTTGGTGTAAGCGGTTGCAAGCAGGGCGCTGGCTACAATGCCGCGCGCTGCGCGCACCCCCCCGTGCGGCGCCCCGTCGATTCGAGGAGAGCGATGTGAGCAAGACCCCGGTCCAGAGCGCGGCAGCCGCCGGCTCCTCTTCCCCGATCGAGACCGCCGCCACTGCCGTGGCGCCACCGTCCGCCGTCGCCAGCCGCTTTGCTGAGCGCTTCGCGCCTTCTCCTCAACCCGCCGCCAGAACCTATCCCGATCCCGCCATGGAAACTCTCAAGCCCCCCGTCAAGGCGGACCCGAAGCTCGCCAACGCCTGGAAGACCAAGCCCGGTAGCGAGCTGACCGAAGAAGAACTGCTCGCCATGCCTGACAGCGAGTACATGAACGACAAGCAGCTGGACTTCTTCCGTGCGCGGCTGAGCGCGCTGAAGGAGGACCTGCTGTCCAACGCCGGCGAGACCACCGAGCACCTGCGCGAGGACACCTCCATCGTTCCCGATCCGGCCGACCGCGCCACGATCGAGGAGGAGCACGCGCTGGAGCTGCGCACGCGCGACCGCGAACGCAAGCTGCTCAAGAAGATCTCGCAGTCGCTGGCGCGCATCGACGCGGGCGACTACGGCTACTGCGACGAGACCGGCGAGCCCATCGGCCTGGGCCGGCTGCTGGCGCGCCCGACGGCCACGCTGTCGCTGGAAGCGCAGCAGCGCCGCGAGCTCAAGCAAAAGATGTTCGGCGACTGACGCCGCCCGCCGCCACTGCTTCGCCCCATGGCCGAGCCGAAGGACGGCACGAGCTTCCTGCGCAAGGTGGTGCGCTTGGTGGCAGCCACCGGCGCCGAGGGCGACAGCCCTGCGGACGACAGCACCCTCATGGGCCTGGAGCGCTCCGAGCTCAAGGCCATGATCGAGCGCAAGCGCCGCAACGACTTCGTGCGCAAGCGCGAGTTCGACATGCTGCGCAAGCTGCGCCGCGAGGGCGTGACCAGCCCCGCGGCGCTGGAGGCGCTGCACCTGGACACCGAGCCACGCCACGACCTCTCTGGCACGCTGGCCGCGGACTGTGGCGTCAAGGCCAAGATCGACGCAATCGAGCAGCAGATGGTGGGCGACCCCTTGCCCGCCAGCCGGCTGCTGGCGGCACGCATGGCGCAGCACCATCAGCGCCCGCCCGTGCTGCTCGAAGCCATCCAGCCCGTCACGCTGCCGGGCGCCGCCGCCTGCGAGGTGCTGCAGGACCCGCTGCTCGACGAGGCCGTGATCGCCTTCGCCAACGGCGAGTTCGTGCGCTGCGAGCAGCTGCTGGCCGAGCTCACCGGCCCCGACGGCGTGCGCGCCCACCATCCCGACACCTGGCTGGCGCGGCTGGACCTCTACCGCGCCACCGGTGCGCAGGCCGCCTTCGAGCTGCTGGCCGCCGAGTTCGCGCAGCGCTTCCACCGCTCGCCGCCGCAGTGGTTCTCGCTGCCGCAGCGCCTGGCGCAGCAGCCGGCGCCCAGCAGCACCCCGGCAGAGCCGGGCCAGGGCTGGGCCTGTCCGGCCGTGCTCGACGCCCCCGCGGTACAGCGGCTGCAGGAGTACACGCAGCAGACGCCGCTGCCGTGGACCATGGACTGGTCGGGCCTGCAGCACGTGCATGCCGACGCGCCCGCCAGCCTGGCCCCGCTGCTGCAGCAGTGGGCCGCGCAGCCCCTGGACCTGCACTGGCTGGGCAGCGAGACACTGCTGCAGCGCCTGCGCGAGGCCACACCCGCGGGCTCGCGCGACACCGACCCCGCGCTGTGGCTGCTGCGGCTGCAGGCGCTGCGACTGCTGCACCGCGCGCAGGCCTTCGACGAGGCCGCCATCGACTACTGCATCACCTACGAGATCTCGCCGCCGCCCTGGGAGCCGCCGTGCTGCCGCGTGCGGCTGAGCCGCGAGAGCTGCCCGGTCGCGCCGCCCTCCTCGCTGCCGCCATTGACCTCCCTGCTGAGCGACATCAGCCGCTTCGACACCTCGCTGCACGAGGCCGACGCCGTGGCCGAGCTGGAACTCGCGGGCCAGCTCGTGGGCGACATCAGCTCCTTGCTTCGGCGGCTGCAGCAGCAGCTGGGCAACGCCACACGCGTAGAGCTGCACTGCCCGCGGCTGGTGCGCGTGGACTTCAACGCCGCCGGCGAGCTGCTGAAGTGGGTGCAGGCGCGCCGCCAGGAGCACCGCAGCCTGAGCTTCTCGGACACCCATCGCCTCGTTGCGCTGCTGCTGGGCGCGATGGGCATCAACGAGCACGCCCGCGTGCGCGTGCATCCCAACTGAACCCCACCCGCCGTCCGCCGCGCGCGAACGGCTTTCCCGCGGCCCTGGCGCCGCTCAAGACAGGCACCCCATGGAACCCTTTCACGGCACCACCATCGTCAGCGTGCGCCGCGGCTCCCTCGTCGCCCTGGGCGGCGACGGCCAGGTGACGCTGGGCCACATCGTCGTCAAGTCCAGCGCGCGCAAGGTGCGCCGCCTCTACCGTGACCAGGTCCTGGCCGGCTTCGCCGGCGCCACGGCCGACGCCTTCACGCTCTTCGAGCGCTTCGAGGGCAAGCTGGAAAAGCACCAGGGCCACCTGGTGCGCGCCGCCGTCGAGCTGACCAAGGACTGGCGCACCGACCGCGTGCTGCGCCGCCTCGAAGCCATGCTGGCCGTAGCGGACAAGGACGCCTCGCTGATCATCACCGGCAACGGCGATGTGCTGGAGCCCGAGCACGGCATCATCGCCATCGGCTCCGGCGGCGCCTACGCGCAGGCGGCGGCGCGCGCGCTGATGCAGCACACCGAGATGTCGCCGGCGGAGATCGTCAAGCAGTCGCTGACCATCGCCGGCGACCTGTGCATCTACACCAACCAGAACCACACCATCGAGACCCTGGGCGCCGCGCCCGCGGCCGCCGCCTGAGGCCCGCCGCGTGCAGGTCCCTGTTTCCAATTTCCTTTTGCCAAGCCACGCCATGAGCGCCATGACCCCACAGGAAATCGTCTCCGAGCTCGACCGCCACATCGTCGGCCAGGCGCAGGCCAAGCGCATGGTGGCCATCGCACTGCGCAACCGCTGGCGCCGCCAGCAGGTGGACGAGAAGCTGCGCACGGAGATCACGCCCAAGAACATCCTCATGATCGGCCCCACGGGCGTGGGCAAGACCGAGATCGCCCGGCGCCTGGCACGGCTGGCGGACGCGCCCTTCATCAAGGTCGAGGCCACCAAGTTCACCGAGGTGGGCTACGTCGGCAAGGACGTGGACACCATCGTGCGCGACCTGGTGGACGTGGCCGTGAAGCAGGAGCGCGAGCGCCAGATTCGCACCAAGCGCACCCAGGCCGAGGACGCCGCCGAGGAGCGCGTGCTCGACATCCTGGTGCCGCTGCCGCGCAGCACCGGCTTCGGCATCACGCCCAGCGAGTCGCCGGCGGACAACGCTGCGCGCCAGGGCATGCGCAAGCGCCTGCGCGAGGGCCTGCTCGACGACAAGGAGATCGAGATCGAGGTGGCGGACCACCGCCCCTCGCTGGAGATCCTGGGCCCGCAGGGCATGGAGGAGATGGCCGAGCAGCTCAAGGGCCTGTTCTCGCAGTTCGGCCAGGCCAAGCGCCATACCCGCAAGCTCAAGATCGCCGAGGCGCTGAAGCTGCTGGTGGAGGAGGAAGCGGCCAAGCTGGTCAACGAGGACGAGATCAAGACCGCGGCGGTCGCCAACGCCGAGGGCAACGGCATCGTCTTCATCGACGAGATCGACAAGGTCGCGGGCAGCGGAGAGTCGCGCGGCGCCGACGTCTCGCGCCAGGGCGTGCAGCGCGACCTGCTGCCGCTGGTCGAAGGCACCACCGTCAACACCAAGTACGGCATGGTGCGCACCGACCACATCCTCTTCATCGCCTCGGGCGCCTTCCACCTGGCCAAGCCCAGCGACCTGATTCCGGAGCTGCAGGGGCGCTTCCCGATCCGCGTCGAGCTGGGCTCGCTGTCGGTGGATGACTTCGAGGCGATCCTGAAGTCCACCCACGCCAGCCTGGTGAAGCAGTACCAGGCGCTGCTGGCCACCGAGGGGGTGACGCTGCAGATCACGGACGACGGCATCCGGCGCCTGGCGCAGATCGCCTTCGACGTGAACGAGCGCACCGAGAACATCGGCGCGCGGCGCCTGGCCACGGTGATGGAGCGGCTGCTGGACGAGGTCAGCTTCGACGCGCCCAAGCTCTCCGGCCAGACCGTGGCGCTCGACGCCGCGGCGGTGGACGCCAAGCTGGGCGAGCTCTCGCGCAACGAGGACCTCTCGCGCTTCATCCTCTAAAGGCTCCCGGCGCGGGCAGGCGGCCGGGCCGGCCGCTTGCCCCGCTGCCAGCCGGCCCGCGGCACACGCCGCGGTTTCTGGTGGCCGCGAAAGGAACCTGCCCCGATGGACCGTCCTCGCCTGCTGCGCCGGCTCCAGGCCGTGCGCGCGCACAGCCTGGCGCTGGCGCAACCGCTCTCGGCCGAGGACTGCGCCCTGCAGTCCATGCCCGATGCCAGCCCCGTCAAGTGGCACCTGGCGCACACGAGCTGGTTCTTCGAAACCCTGGTGCTGGGGCCGCACAGCCCGGGTTACCGGGTGTTCGATGCACGCTTCGCGTACCTCTTCAACTCCTACTACGAGGCGCTGGGGCCGCGCCATCCGCGCCCGCAGCGCGGGATGCTGTCGCGCCCGGCACTGGCCGAGGTGATGGACTATCGGCGCTACGTGGACGCGGCGCTGCACGAGCTCATCGAGGCCGGCGACGAGGGCGCGCTGGCGGGCGCGGCGGCGCTGATCGAGCTGGGGCTGCAGCACGAGCAGCAGCACCAGGAGCTGATCCTCACCGATCTGAAGCACCTGCTCTCGCTCAACCCGCTGCAGCCGGCCTACCTGGCGCCGGACCCGGCCGCACCGGCAGTCGGCGCGGCGCCGCCGCTGCGCTGGCTGGATTTCGAAGGCGGGCTGGCCGAGATCGGCCACGGCGGCGAGGGCTTCGCCTTTGACAACGAGACGCCGCGCCACCGCGTCTGGCTGCAGCCCTGGCGGCTGGCGAACCGGCCGGTGAGCTGCGGCGAGTACTGGGCCTTCATGGACGACGGCGGCTACCGCCGCCCCGAGCTCTGGCTCAGCGACGGCTGGGCTTGGGTACAGGCCCAGGGCGCCACGGCGCCGCTGTACTGGCAGCCGGAAAGCGGCACGCAGTTCACGCTGCTCGGCCCGCGCCCCATCGACCCGGCCGAGCCGGTATGCCACCTCAGCCTCTACGAGGCCGCTGCCTACGCCCAGTGGGCCGGCGCACGGCTGCCGACCGAGGCGGAGTGGGAAGTGGCCATGCAGGCACAGCCGGCCGCCGCAGCGCCGGTGAAAAGCCTGCGCGAACACCTGCACCCGGCACCCATCGTGGACGGCCCGGGGCTGCTCCAGGCCGATACCGCCGTGTGGCAGTGGACGCGCTCGGCCTACGAGCCCTATCCGGGCTTCAAGCCGCTGGCGGGCGCGGTGGGCGAGTACAACGGCAAGTTCATGGTCAACCAGAGTGTGCTGCGTGGCGGCAGCTGCGCCAGCCCGGCCGGCCACGTGCGGCCAAGCTACCGCAATTTCTTCCCGGCGCCGGCACGCTGGCAGTTCACCGGGCTGCGGCTGGCGCGCGATGCCGGCTGAGCTGCGCGCCCTCACCCGACTTCTTGCGGAGATGCAGATGAAAGCGATCTGGAACGGACAGGTGATCGCCGAGAGCGACGACACCGTGCTGGTCGAAGGCAACCACTACTTCCCCGAAAGCGCCGTGAAGAAGGAATTCCTGGTGTCCAGCAACCACCGCACGAGCTGCCCGTGGAAGGGACAGGCGCGCTACTGGTCGCTGCTGGTCAACGGCGAGCTCAATCCCGAGGCCGCCTGGTACTACCCGGAGCCCAGCGAGGCCGCAGCGCAGATCAAGGACCGCATCGCGTTCTGGAAAGGCGTGAAGGTCACCGAGTAGCACGCGCAGACGCGAAGCAGATCCACGAGCGCCGGGAGGCCTCCCGGACGGCGTGGAGCTCCGCCTGCGCTGCGCGGGCATGGCGCGTTTTCTTGTTCGCGCTGCCGCGAACTGGAATTACAGCGCCAGCCGGTGGGCCTGCAACGCCAGCAAGCCGTCGAAGATCAGCGATTCGACCAGCTCGTGCGGGATCTCCAGGTACGGCGCCACCTTCCAGCCCGCGCCGCCAGTCATGAGCGTGATGGGCGCTCGTCCGCAGTGCCGCTGCAGCCGCCGGTGCATGTGCTCGATGGCGCCGGTGATGGCGAAGGTGCCGCCGCTGGTCAGCGCGTCGGAGGTGTTGGTGGGGAAGTCGCGCACCTCGCCGGTGGGCACGTGCAGCCCGGCAGTGCCGCTCTCCAGCGCGCGCAGCATGATCCCGTGTCCCGGCAGGATGAGCCCGCCGAGGAAGCGGCCCTCGCTGTCGAGCGCGTCCACCGTCACGGCGGTGCCGATCATGACCACCAGCACCGGGCCGTCCACGCCGCGCGCGGCGGCGTGCGCGCGCGCGCCAATGAGCGCCACCCAGCGGTCGGCCCCCAGGCGGCCGGGATGGTCGTAGCCGTTGCGCACGCCACCGTCACGGGCGTTGGAGACGGCCCAGCGCGGCGTGAGGTCCCACAGCTCCAGCTGCTCCTCGGCGCGGCGGCGCACGGCGTCGCCCGCAACGTTGCAGCCCAGCATGCTGGTTGGCGGCTTCAGGCCCTTCCACTGGTTCTCGGCCAACTCGTCGATGGTTTCAAGGAAGGCCGCACCCTGTGCCAGCACGGCGGCTCCAGGTTGCGGTGCTGCGTACAGCGCCCATTTCAGCCGCGTATTGCCGATGTCGATGGCCAGAAAGCTCATGGCGCCGAAGAGTAACAGGGAGAAACGTCGGGCCCGGTGGGGTGGATCAAGCGCGCCATGCCAGCGCCGCCACCAGGGCCAGGGCCAGCACCGCCACGGCGCCGCCCAGCCAGCGCTGGCGCAGGCGGAGCATCTGCACCGCTTCCACCAGCCGCGCGTTGTGCTCGGTGAGCGATTCCAGCAACCCGGCGGCGGCCTGCTGCTGGGCGGTCAGGGCCTGCACCTGGGCTTCGAGCTGCTGCAGCTGCGCGCGCAGGGCCTCGGTCGGGTCCACGGCGGCAGCGGGAGGCGGCTCGGCAGCGGTGGTGGCAGGCTCGTCCTGGGTCTGGGCAAAGATGCGGCGCGCACCGCGCACGAGCCCGGGTGCGGCCTCGATGACATCGGACCAGGGCACCAGCTTGAGCGCGCCGAACCAACCCATGGCCGTTCTCCAGGTCGAGTGCCGCTTCAGCGGGCCCTCAGCGGGCCGCCTCGGGGAGCTCGATCTTGACTTCCAGCACTTCCAGGTTGTCCTGGCGCTCCAGGTGCACCTTGATGTCCTCGGAGCTGATGGAGACGTACTTGGTGATCACGGCCAGCAGCTCGCGCTGCAAGGCCGGCAAGTAGTCAGGGCTGCGGCTGCGACCGTTGCGCTCGTGCGCCAGGATGATCTGCAGCCGTTCCTTGGCGACGTTGGCCGAGCGCTTCTTTTCGCCCATCAGGAAGGACAGAAAGCTCATGACGCGTTACCTCCCGCCAAAGAGTCGCTTGAAAAAGCCGGGCTTGACCGCGTCGGTGAAGCGCATGGGCTTGTCCTCACCCAGGAAGCGGTCCACCACGTCCTTGTAGGCCTCGGCAACGTCCGTGCCGCTCATGTGAACCACCGGCACGCCCTGGTTGGAAGCTTGCAGCACCACTTCCGATTCGGGAATCACGCCGATGAGCTCGATGCGCAGGATGTCCTGGATGTCCTGCAGCGACAGCATCTGGCCGTCCTCCACGCGCAGGGGGTTGTAGCGCGTGATCAGCAGGTGCTCCTTGATCGGCGTATCGCCTTGGATGGCGCGGCGCGTCTTGGAACCCAGCATGCCCAGGATGCGGTCCGAGTCGCGCACCGAGGAAACCTCGGGGTTGGTCACCACCAGCGCGTCGTCGGCGAAGTGCATGGCCAGCAGCGCACCGCTCTCGATACCCGCGGGCGAGTCGCAGATGATGTACTCGAAGCCTTGCTCGGCCAGGTCGGCCAACACGCGCTCCACGCCCTCCTTGGTCAGCGCGTCCTTGTCGCGCGTCTGCGAGGCCGGCAGCACGTAGAGGTTCTCGCAGTGCTTGTCCTTGATGAGCGCCTGGTTGAGGTTGGCTTCCCCGTTGATGACGTTGATGAGGTCGTACACCACGCGGCGCTCGCAACCCATGATGAGGTCCAGGTTGCGTAGGCCGACGTCGAAATCGATCACCGCCGTCTTGTGGCCACGCAGTGCGAGGCCGGAGGAGAAGCTTGCACTGGTCGTGGTCTTGCCGACCCCGCCCTTGCCGGAAGTCACGACGACGATTCTGGCCATCTCAGTTACATCCTTTCAGCTTGTCGGTTCGGAGTCCGTTTAAGGAGTACGCGTGGGCGTACTAGATCTTGATCGGCTCGATCACCAGTTTTTCGCCATCCAGCCGCACCATGGCCGGTTTGCCCAGCACGTCGGCGGGCAGCGGGTTCTCGGCGGTGCGGTAGGTACCGGCGATGGAAATCAACTCCGGTTCCAGGCAGGTGGTGTAGATGCGCGCGGCCGTATTGCCACGCGCCCCAGCCACCACCTTGCCGCGCAGCGGCGCGTACACGTGCACGCTGCCATCGGCAATCACTTCGGCGCCGCAATTCACTTGCGCCAGCACGACCAGGTCCCCGCCCCGGGAGTAGACCTGCTGGCCCGAGCGCAGCGGCTTGTCCACCAGCAGTGCCGTGCTGCTCATGGGCACCTGGACTTCGCGCACCACCTCGCGCACGACTTCGCGCACGGTCTCGGTCCTTGGGCTCTGCGGCAGGGCATTGGGCGAGTCGGCCAGTCCCTCGGCAATGGCGGCTTCCATCTGCGCCGGGTTGCCGCCGCGCGCGGCCACGGGCAGCAGGCGGTGGCGGCGCAACAGCGACACCAGCGCGGCCATGTCCAGCGGCGAGCCCTGCTCGCGCACTGCCGTCAGGTCCAGCAGCAGCGGCTCCTGGTTGAAGAGCTCGGGCGTCTCGGCCTCGCGCTGCGCCAGCTCCGTCGCCAGCAGCTCCAGGTCGGTGGTCTTGAGCAGCAACACCAGCAGCGTCAGCGAAGCGCTTCTGAGGTCGAAGGGGGACGTCACTCCGGCGGAAACAGCGGCCATGGGGCGGAACGAGCCTAAAAGCTGGGCAGTTTACCGGCCCGCCGCGCGGCCCACGGCTCGGGAGAAGGAAAGTGTTTGCTGCAACGCAGCACCTGCGGCCGGGGTCCACAATGAGCCATGCCCACGCTCATCGCGACCCAATCCTTCACCAGCGCGGCGGACGCGCTGGCGCATGCCCGCCACATCTACGACATCGGCATCACGCACCTGCGCCAATCGCTGCAGGAGTTCGTCGCCGGCACCGACCCGGCGCGCCGGGTACGCGCCTGCTACCCGTTCGTGCGCGTGCACATCGACACCGTGGTGCGCGCCGATTCGCGCCTGGCCTACGGCTTCGTGGCCGGCCCCGGCACCTACGAGACCACGCTCACGCGCCCGGACCTGTTCGAGGAGTACTACCTGGAACAGTTCGAGCTGCTGCTGAAGAACCACGGCGTGACGCTGGAAGTGGGCATGAGCACGCAGCCCATCCCGATCCACTTCTCCTTCGCCGAGCACGACCACATCGAGGGCACGATGAGCGTAGAGCGCCGCCAGCGCATGCGCGACCTGTTCGACCTGCCCGACCTGGCGGCCATGGACGACGGCATCGCCAACGGCACCCACAGCGTGCCGCCCGGGCAGCCCATGCCGCTGGCGCTCTTCACCGGGCCGCGGGTGGACTACTCGCTGCACCGGCTGCGCCACTACACGGGCACGGCGCCGGAGCACTTCCAGAACTTCCTGCTGTTCACGAACTACCAGTTCTACATCGACGAGTTCGTGCGCCTGGGCCGCGGCCTGATGGCCGCGCCCGAAGGGGATGAGGCCGCCGACGGCTATTGCGCCTTCATCGAGCCGGGCAATGTGGTCACGCGCCGCGCGGGCCACCCGGCACAGCCCGCCGACGCGCTGGGAGCGCCGCCGCCGCGGCTGCCGCAGATGCCGGCCTACCACCTGGTGCGGCCGGACCGCAGCGGCATCACGATGGTCAACATCGGCGTCGGGCCGGCCAACGCCAAGACCATCACCGACCACGTCGCCGTGCTGCGCCCGCATGCCTGGATCATGCTCGGCCACTGCGCGGGGCTGCGCAACACGCAGCAGCTCGGCGACTACGTGCTGGCGCACGGCTACGTGCGCGAGGACCACGTGCTCGACGAGGAGCTGCCGCTGTGGGTGCCCATTCCCGCACTGGCGGAGATCCAGGTGGCGCTGGAGCAGGCCGTCGAGGACGTGACGCAGCTGCGCGGCTTCGAGCTCAAGCGCATCCTGCGCACCGGCACCGTGGCCTCCACCGACAACCGCAACTGGGAGCTGCTGCCGCACCCGGGTCCGGAGCAGCGCTTCAGCCAGAGCCGCGCCGTGGCGCTGGACATGGAGTCCGCCACCATCGCCGCCAACGGCTTCCGCTTCCGCGTGCCCTACGGCACCTTGCTGTGCGTGAGCGACAAGCCGCTGCACGGCGAGATCAAGCTCCCGGGCATGGCCAACCAGTTCTACCGCGAGCGCGTGGACCAGCACCTGCGCATCGGCATGCGCGCCATCGACATCCTGCGCCGCCAGCGCCTGGACCAGCTCCACAGCCGCAAGCTGCGCAGCTTCAACGAGGTGGCCTTCCAGTAATCCGCCACCGCCCGCGCGCGGCCCCGGCCGGCCGTGCGCGGGTAGGCCGCTTCCTACGTGCGGATGCGGCTGCCGCCGCCTGACGGATGCGCCCTTGGGCGCAAGCATTGCTCCCAGTGTTTTCAGTCACTGAGGAGCCTGAGATGAACGAGGTGCTAGACCGGCTGGACGGCATCCAGCGCTGGTTCTACGGCGGCGAGCCGGGCATGGACGACCTGCCGCTGGAGGACGAGCGGGCCGCGGCGCTGCCGTCGGCCGAAGAGCTGCCGTGCCATGGCCACCCGTGCAGCGCCGGCACGCAGGTTCTGCCGCAGCGCTGAATGCCCATGCGACTGCCGGTCCCGCTGCGCCATGACGAGGTCTGCGCCGACGGCGCCGAGCACCACCTGCGCGTGCTGACGCTGAACCTGCACAAGGGCTTCACGGTCATGAACCGCCGCTACGTGCTCGCCGAGATCCGCGAGGCGGTGCGCGCCACCGGCGCCGACGTGGTGTTCCTGCAGGAGGTGGCCGGCGCGGCCTCGCACCGCCACGACCTGCGGCCCGTGCGGACCCTGGCCGGCCGGGTCGGGCGCCGCACCGCCTCGGCTGCAACCACCACGGCCGGCAGCACCGGGCAGTCGCTGGCGCGCATGCCGCAGTACGAGTTCCTGGCCGACACCATCTGGCACCAGCACGCCTACGGGCGCAACGCGGTGTCGCCGGCCGGGCACCACGGCAACGCGCTGCTGTCGAAGCTGCCGATCCTGCGCCACCGCAACGTGGACGTGAGCCTGGACATCGACGGTGTCGAGAAGCGCGGCCTGCTGCACTGCGAGCTGGAGCTGCCCAACTCGGAATACCCGC
The DNA here is from genome assembly GCA_023410975.1 of Pseudomonadota bacterium. Taxonomy (GTDB): domain Bacteria; phylum Pseudomonadota; class Gammaproteobacteria; order Burkholderiales; family Burkholderiaceae_C; genus Azohydromonas. Next base: position 6,033 of record JAEYPG010000122.1, on the reverse strand, counting down.
TGCACGCCATCTGCGTGCACCTGGGGCTGCGCGAGTCCCAGCGCCAGCGCCAGGTCGACCTGCTGGGCGAGCTGCTGCGCGACGAGGTGCCGGCCCAGGCGCCGCTGGTGATCGCCGGCGACTTCAACGACTGGCGGCTGTGCGCGCACGAGCGGCTGCAGCGCGAGCTCAAGCTGCAGGAAGTCCATGCGCATGCGCATGGGCGCGCGCCGCGCACCTTCCCGGCGCGGCATCCGGTGCTGCGGCTGGACCGCATCTACGTGCGCAACCTGCGCCATGTGCCCATCGGACTGCCCAAGCGGCCGTGGTCGCACCTGTCGGACCACGCGCCGCTGGCGGCGGAGGTGATGCTGTGAAATTGACCTGGAGCGCGGGCAACCGCATCGAACTGCTGGAAAACGGCGAGGAGTACTACCCGCGCGTGTTCGAGGCCATCTCCAAGGCCCGGCGCGAGGTGGTGATCGAGACCTTCATCCTGTTCGACGACCCGGTCGGACGCCAGCTGCACGCGGTGCTGCTGGAGGTGGCGCGCCGCGGCGTGCAGGTGGACCTGACGGTGGACGGCTACGGCTCGCCGGACCTCTCCGAGGAGTTCATCGGCGCACTCACCGACGCCGGCGTGCGGCTGCACGTGTACGACCCGCGGCCGCGCCTGCTGGGGCTGCGCTACAACCTCGTGCGCCGCATGCACCGAAAGATCGTGGTGGTCGACGGCGAGCTGGCCTTCATCGGCGGCATCAACTTCTCCGAGGACCACCTGCTCTCCAGCGGCCCCGAGTCCAAGCAGGACTACGCGGTGCAGATCCAGGGGCCGGTGGTGCAGCAGCTCCACGGCTTCGTGCACGAGGTGCTGGCACCGGTGCGCAGCGCGCTGCTGGGCTGGGTGCGGCACGGCTTCCGGCGCCAGGCCAAGTCGCCGCCGCCGCCGCTGCCCACGGCGGGCACGGCGCACGCGACGCTGGTGACGCGCGACAACGAGCGCCATCCCAACGACATCGAGCGCTGCTACCGCATGGCGATCCGCACGGCCAGGCGCGAGATCGTGATCGCCAACGCCTACTTCTTCCCCGGCTACCGGCTGCTGCGCGAGCTGCGCCGCGCCGCGCGCCGCGGGGTGGACGTGCACCTGATCCTGCAGGGCGAGCCCGACATGGCCATCGCGCGCATTGGCGCGCGCCTGCTCTATCACTCGCTGGTCAAGGACGGCGTACACGTGCACGAGTACTGCCGGCGCCCGCTGCACGGCAAGGTGGCGGTGGTGGACGGCCAGTGGGCCACCGTGGGCTCCAGCAACCTGGATCCGCTGAGCCTGTCGCTCAACCTCGAAGCCAACCTGCTGATCCGCGACCCGGGCTTCGCCGCCGAGCTGCGCCAGCGGCTGCAGCGGCTCATGGACAACGAGTGCCGCGAGATGAGCCACGAGGCGCTGCCCAAGCGCACGATGTGGCGCTACGTCACCAGCGCGCTGGCCTTCCACCTGCTGCGCCACTTCCCGAGCTGGGCCGACGTGCTGCCGCGCGACGGCAAGTTCATCCGCTCCTTCATCGGGCGGCGCCACGTGGACGTGCGGCCCGAGGCGGTGCGGCAGGCCGAGCGTTGAAGGACAGGACGGTGGCCCGCCAAGCGCCGCCGGCCCATCCGCTGGCCCATGCTTGGGCCCGCGTGCGGCGGCCGTTGCTGGCGCTGGCGCTGCTGGGGCTGCTGGGCTTCATTGCCTGGCGCGCGCGCAGCCTGGACTGGACCGCCGCCTGGGCCGCGCTGCTGGACTACCGCCCCGGCACGCTGCTGCTGGCGGCGCTGGCGGCGGCGGCGGCGCATGCGCTCTACACCGGCTACGACCTGCTCGGCCGCTACTACAGCGGCCACCACCTGCCGCCGGCCCGGGTGGCGGCCACCGCCTTCGTCAGCTTCGCCGCCAACCTGAACCTGGGCTCGATGGTGGGCGGCGTGGCCTTGCGGCTGCGCTTGTACGCGCGCCAGGGCCTGCCGATGGCGACCATCGTGCGCGTGTGGGGGCTGAGCCTGCTGACCAACTGGATCGGCTACGCGGCGCTGGCCGGCACGGTGTTCCTCAGCGGCTGGGTAGAGCTGCCGCCGGACGCGCCGCTGAGCAGCCACGCGCTGCGCCTGGTGGGCTTGGGCTTGTGCAGCGCGGTGCTGCTGTACCTGGCGGCCTGCCGCTGGTCGCGGCGGCGCCTGTGGACGCTGCGCGGCCACCGCCTGGAGCTGCCGCATGCCGGCCTGGCACTGGCGCAGGTGGCGCTGTCGGCACTGCACTGGGCCTTCGTGGCCTGCGTGCTGTACGTGCTGCTGCACGGGCGCGTGGGCTACCCCACGGTATTGGGCGCGCTGATGACGACCAGCATGGCCGTGATCGCGCTGCGCGTGCCCGGGGGCCTGGGCGTGCTGGAGGCGGTGTTCATGGCACTGCTGGCAGGCCTGCAGCCCGAGGCACAGCTGCTGGCAGCCCTGCTGGCGTACCGGGCGCTGTTCTACCTGCTGCCGTTGGCAGCGGCGCTGCTGGTCTACCTGGGCCTGGAGACGCGGCTGCGCCGCACGAAACCGGCGACCGCATCGCGCATGCCCAGGCCGCAGGCCTGAGTGTTTCCCTTGCTGAGCTTTCAGCCATGGGCGCAATCTCGCTGGCGCCGCGGATACACGTCCGCGGCAAGGCGGCGCATGGGTCTTGATGGGGAGCAAACGCGCCCTCGCATGCACCGCGACATGGCGCAAGGCACGTGCCTTGTGCGCCCCGGAGCGATCCCGTACCCTGGATTTCCACCACCTCAGCAGCGCTGAGCCACGGGGCCGGCGCACAAGGAGACCACCATGTCGAGCCCATCCACTTCCGTCGCTGCCATCCGCACCCTGGCTCTCGTGGGCGCAGCGGCCTCCGGCAAGACCACGCTGGCCGAGACGCTGCTGCACCACGCCGGCGCGATCGGTACCCCGGGCAGCCTGGAGCGCGGCAGCATGGTCAGCGACTTCGACCCGCTGGAGCGCCGCATGCAGCACTCGCTGAACTCGGCGCTCATGCACCTGGATCACCAGGGCACGCGCATCCACTTCATCGACACGCCGGGTGCGCCAGATTTCGTCGGTCAGTCGCTGCCGGCATTGGAAGCGGTGGAAACCGCAGCGGTGGTGATCAATGCCGCCACCGGCATCGAGCCCATGACGGTGCGCATGATGGAGTACGCGTCGCAGCGCCGGCTGGACCGCATGCTCATCGTCAACAAGATCGACGCCCAGGGCGTGGACCTGCCCGCGCTGCTGGCTCAGATCCAGGAAACCTTCGGCCGCGAATGCCTGCCGCTGAACCTGCCGGCCGAGGGCGGCACGCGGGTGGTGGACTGCTTCTTCAACCGCGAGGGCCAGACCGACTTCGGCGCCGTGGAGGACGCGCACCGCGCGCTGGTGGAACAGGTGGTGGAGGTGGATGGCGACTTCGTCGAGCGCTACCTGAACGACGGCGACGTGGACGCGAGCGAGCTGCACGCGCCGCTGGAGCAGGCGCTGCGCGAGGGGCATCTGATTCCGGTGTGCTTCGTCTCCTCGCGCACCGGCGCCGGCCTGGCGCAGCTGCTGGACGTGATCGTGAAGCTGCTGCCGCACCCGGGCGAAGGCAACCCGCCGGCCTTCCTCAAGGGCGAAGGCGATGCGGCGCAGCCGCTGCAGGCGCAGCCCGATCCGTCGCTGCACGTGCTGGCGCACGTGTTCAAGGTCACGGTGGACCCCTACGTCGGGAAGATGGGCATCTTCCGCGTGCACCAGGGCACGCTGACCCGGGACAGCCTGCTCTACATCGGCGACGGCCGCAAACCCTTCAAGGTCAACCACCTCTTCATGCTGCAGGGCAAGGAGCACGTGGAGGTGAACAAGGCGCTGCCGGGCGACCTGTGCGCGGTGGCCAAGGTGGACGATCTGCATTTCGATGCCGTGCTGCACGATGCGGCGGAGGACGACCACATCCACCTGCAGCCGCTGGACTTCCCGGTGCCGGTGCACGGGCTGGCCATCGAGCCCAAGCGCCACGGCGACGAGCAGCGGCTGTGGGAGATCCTCACCAAGCTGCTGGACGAGGACCCGTGCCTGAAGGTGGAACACGTGCCCACCACCAACGAGACCATCGTCTACGGCCTGGGCGAGCTGCACCTGCGCGTGCTGCTGGAGCGGCTGCGCGAGGTCTACAAGTTCGAAGTGCAGACGCGGCCGCCGCGCATTGCCTACCGCGAGACCGTCACCGCCGCGGCCGAAGGCCACCACCGCCACAAGAAGCAGACCGGCGGCGCGGGCCAGTTCGGCGAGGTGATGCTGCGCGTGGAGCCGCTGCCGCGTGGCGCGGGCTTCGAGTTCGTGGACCAGGTCAAGGGCGGCGCGATTCCGGGGCAGTTCATCCCCGCCGTCGAGAAGGGCGTGCGCGAGGTGCTGGCCTCGGGCGCCATTGCCGGCTACCCGGTGGTGGACGTGCGCGTGGTGGTGCTCGACGGCAAGAGCCACAGCGTGGACAGCAAGGAAATCGCCTTCGTCACCGCGGGGCGCAAGGCGTTCATGGCGGCGATCCGGGAGGCACGGCCGATCGTGCTGGAGCCGATCGTGAACGTGGAGATCCTGGCGCCGGACAGTGCCATGGGCGACATCACCGGCGACCTCTCCTCGCGCCGCGGCCAGGTCAGCGGCACGCAGAACGGCGCCGTCGGGACGATGCTGGTGCGCGGACAGGTGCCGCTGTCCGAGCTGAGCAACTACCAGTCGCGCCTGAACGCCATGACCAGCGGCCAGGGCCGCTACACGCTGGCGCTGTCGCACTACGACCCGGTGCCGCCCAACACCCAGCAGCAGCTGGTGGGCCAGTTCAAGGTACGCGAGGAGGAGTAGTCAGTGTGAGGACGCCGTGCCGGTGCGCCGTGCATCGGCCTCGGCCGGCGGTGCTGCGCTCAGCTCGTCCAGCACCGCCTCGAAAAGCGCCGGGGCCTCCAGCAGGTCCACATGCGCCCAACCGCGCAGCAGCCGGTTGTCAGCTCCCGGCAGCATCGCGATCGAAGGCGGAAACACCAGGTTGTCGCAGTCGCTGAAATAGCAGGTGAAGGGCACGCCGTGCGGGACGGCAGCCTCGTCCCGGGCCAGCGCCTGCAGCCAGGAGCTTTCGAGCTGCAGCTGGCGCGCGTTGGGGCTCAGGCCGAAGCGTGCGAGCCAGGTGCCGCGGTGCGGCGAGCCGACGGTGACCACGCGCTGCACCAGGGCCGGATCACCGCCTTGCCGCAACCAGGCGCGCACGGCAAGGCCGCCCATGCTGTGCGCGACGATCAGCACCGGCTGGCCCGTCACGGCATGCAGCTGCCGCACGGCTACATCAATGGCGGGCGCCCAACTGTCGATGAGACCGAAAGGCGGCTCCACGCTGGGTGCCAGCACCGGGATGCCGCGCGTGCGCAGCGCACGCAGCCAGGAGTTCCACAGGCCCCGGTTGCACACCAGGCCATGCACCAGGAGCACGCCGCGCCGGGTGCTCGCCGGGGGCAGGAAATCGGGTTCGCTGCGGTGCCTGAAAGCCTGCTGCACGCAGAATACGCGCACGCCGATGACGCATTCCACCAGCCAGGCTCGCCACAGCGCTCGGACCGACGCAGGCGCCAAAGGGTCGTGCCGGCTGACGTGGCGGTGGAAAAGCAGTTCCAGCCCCAGCACCATGGCATGCAGGCTGAGCAGGAACAGCGTGCCCAGCCATGCAAGCCACGGCCGGCCGGCGTACAGGTTGGAAGCCAGCCAGCCCAGCGCGGCAGCCATCCAGGCACAGGTGACGAACTGCAGCAGGCGGGCAATCATGGTCTATGCAGCGGGGCTGTCTTTCTCAAGATGCCACGGCCTATTTTCCGCCTGGAAGGCGTGCTTGGTTTTCTGCTGGCATTGAATGCCCAAAAGCAAAACGCCCCGGCCATATGTTGGCCGGGGCGTTTGCTGGGATATTAGCCTGACGATGTCCTACTTTCACACGGGAATCCGCACTATCATCGGCGCTGAGGTGTTTCACGG
>JAEYPG010000121.1 GCA_023410975.1 Pseudomonadota bacterium | reverse complement strand
TCGAGGCTGGTGCGCTCGTTGCCCAGGTGGTGGCTCATCAGGCCGGCGATCGGCGAGAAGAGCGTGAGGTCACTGCCACGCTCCTGCTGCAGCCTCAGCTGGCCGTTGCCGACGCCGTCGCGGATCTCATCGTCAGTAACGCGCGCTCCGCTGCGCGGGGGCGCATTGGCAGGATCGTTGGCGGACTCGACCTGCTTGGCGCGCCAGGCGCGAAACGATGCAGGAACGGTCGTGAAATGGCCGTGGCAATCGATGATCATGCTCTTGTCCCGTCCGAATCAGGCCTGGGGGTCCACGAACAGCTCGCCGACCTGCATGCGGCGCGGCGTCAGGCCCTGCTTGAAGGCGGTGGCCTCCAGCGCCTCGATGGTCTTGAGGTTCTCCTTCAGGCCGTAGGGCAGCGGGTCGTTACCAACGATCTTGCGCAACGCCTGGTACTTCTTGTCGGCCGCGCTCGTGGCCTGGCCTGCGTCCAGCCGCGCCAGCCATTCCTTCTTGGCCCGGTCGAAGGCGTCGAAGATGGACTTCGCCACCCACGGGTGCTCGGCCAGCACCGAGTCCTTGACGACGATGGTCCCGTGCATCGGATAGATGCCGGTACGTGCGTAGTACTCGGCTTCCAGCGCGGCCGCGTTCGGGAACAGGTCCGGATAGTCGGCCTCGACTTCCTTCCAGCCACTGGTCGGATTGCCGGTGCGGCCGATGCCGGCTGCCGCGGCAAAACCCGCCGACAGTTCGCCGCTGGCCATCATGTCGGCCAGCGAGGTGCCTTCAGGGGCGTGCACCACGTTCGGCGGCAGCTTCAGCTGCGTGACGTGTTCCTCGTCATCGACCACCCAGGTGACCTTCGACGAGTCGAGCCCGAACTCGTCGATCAGCACCTGGCGCGTCCACACGCCGGTGGTCACCGAGTACGCGCGCACGCCGACCTTCTTGCCCTCCAGGTCCCGCGGGCTCTTGATGCCCGCGTCGGGCCGGACCAGCAGCCCGGCATGGTGGAAGCGCCGCACCACGAAGATCGGCAACGCGACGAACGGCGCTCCGTAGGCCCGGGCAATGATGTAGGTCGTCGGCGCCAGCTCGCAGACGTCGAACTCGACGTCGCGCACCATGCGGCGGAAGGCGCCGATCTGGGGCTTCACGGTGACGAACTCGGCATCCACGCCCTCGATGGGAATGGAGCCATTGCGGATCGCCTCCGTGTGCGCGTGCTCAGCGATGGCAATCTTGAGGTGAGGTTTTACGGCCATGGGGGTCTCGCTCAGTGGTTGTCGGTTGGAGTGATGGAATGTTGCCGATAACCTTTCCCAGCGTCGATTGAGTAATACTTCCTGAGCCTTAACAGAATGGTTAAGATAATTGGGAGGCGCGGAGAAAACCGATTTCACTTATCCGCCTCGAAGGATCCGGCATGCAACGACAGATCGTGGATGCCCCCGGGAAAATCCGAAGGGTTTCAGGATTGCTCGCTTAGCGTGGGGAGGTTTTTGAAAGCAAGTCATGGCAGAACTCGATTGGTTTTTGCAAATTAACCTCAAGGCGCGGCACTTGCGCTTGCTCGTCACCATCGATACCTACCGCAATCTCACTCAGGTGGCTGACGTCACGCACGTCACGGTGCCGGCGATCTCGAAGGCCTTGTCCGAGCTCGAACGCGGGCTGGGTCTGGAGCTGTTCACGCGCACGACGCAGGGCCTCAAGCCCACCCCCTACGGCGAATGCCTTATCCGCCATGCGCGGGTGATGCTGAGCAACCTGCACCGGGCGCGCGATGAGCTCAAGGCGTTGACCTCGGGCACTGAAGGCAAGATCAACGTCGGCGTGCTGCCCGCGTCATCGTTGTCCCTGCTGCCGCAGGCCCTGTCCATGCTGAAGCAGCGTTCGCCGGGCACCAACGTGCACGTGACCGAAGCACCTTCCGCATCGCTTCTGCCCGATCTCTGGCAGGGCCACCTCGACCTGGTGGTCGGCCGCCTGCCGCCGCCCAGCGCAATCAGCAGCTTCAAGGAAAAGGAATTGCTCGAAGAGCCTGTGCGGCTGATGACGGGCATGCACCACCCGCTGGCGTGCAAGGAGAACGTGCAATGGTCGGATCTGCAGGCCTATCCCTGGATCCTTCCCCCGCCCGGATCAATCCTGCGCGACCCGTTGGAGCGGGCCCTGGAGGCGCACGGCGTGCCGCTGTCGAACAACTACATCGAAACACTGTCGACCCACGTCTCGCGCGCCTACCTGCAGGTTTCCGACGCGATTGCCGTGCTGGCCGGCTCCGTGGCTACGGAGGCTCCACCGCCTTTGCACGTGCTGCCGCTGACGCTGCCCAAGATGCTGCGCCCAGCCGGCGTGCTGTGGAACAACAGCCGACCCCTGTCGCCGGGTGCCCGGCTGATGATCAATTGCCTGGAAGAGGCCGCGCTGGCGCTGCAGGCGCGACTGGCCGCCGCGGCGCACTGAGCGCCGCAAGTGCTGTGCCGGTGTGCCGGTGTGCCGGTGTGCCGGTGTGCCGGCCTATTCTCAGCAATGTCGTTCCGATTGCGCGCGGCAGTAAAACTACCTTCGAACCAAAAATACAATATTCCCTCGCCGTACCAGCCAGAGCCGGCATGACAAAAATATTTAATTCCAATTCGTGCTTGCCCACGAATTGCTCCACTGATCCTGAGAAATCAACAATGAACGGCCTTGACTGTGCGGCTGGCCGCGAGTAGCCGCAAATTTTTTCTTTGATTCCTTGGGACAAGCGGGTTATTTCACGAGCAAAGCACAGTTGAAACCAGCCGCCATCGGCCCTTCTCCAACCCCGTAATGACTCAGCTCGTGTACCGGCCCATCTTCAAGCCGCCTGCTCCACCCTCAGCGCGGCACTTCGGGTCAACGGGACGAGCAGGAGCAGCGCAAGGATCAGCGCGCCCGCGGAAAGCTCGACGGCGAAGGCGAGGCCGATGCGGTCGGCGGCGAAGCCGATGACCAGGGCGCCGAGGGCCGGGCTGCCGCGGGCAATGAGTCCGTGCACGCTCAGCACCCGCCCACGCAGCGCATCCGGGGTGGTCAGCTGCACGAAGGTCTGGGTGGACACGAGTCCACGGGTGATCGCGGCGCCGGTGGCCATGGCGGCAATCACGGCGATCACGGCGCTGTGCGTCTGTGCGAGCACGATGGCCGCCACCCCGCCGGCGCCCCACCACAGCAGCACGCCGTAGAGCAGTTCCACGGCCCTGCCGGGGCCCATGGTCAGGCCCGAGGCCACCGCTCCGAACGCCGCTGCACTGGTCAGCACGGCCAGGCCCGTGGCGGGATTGACAAAGGTGCCGGCGGCGACGGCGGGCATCAGCTCCAGCATCGCCCGCACCGTCGAGCCGCCGCACAGCATCACCAACAGGATCAGCCACAGTGCCTGGTTGCGCAGGATGTGGGCGAAGCCTTCGGCCATCTCGCCGAGGAAGCCGCGGGCGCTGGGATGCCTGCGGTGGGGGTCAAGGCGCAGTCGGGTGAGGATCAGCACGAAGCCGAAGGTGGCTGCGGCATTGACGGCGAAGATCCAGACGATGTCCATGTAAAGGATCATCACCCCCGCCGCCGCGGGTCCGAGCATGCGCGTCAGGTTGACGACGACGGAATTGAGGGCCACGGCCGTGCCCAGATTCTCGCGCGGGACCATCTGCTGAACCATGGCGAGACGGGCAGGCTGTATCGCGGCGGCAAGCGTGCCCTGCGCGGTGATCAGCAGCACGACGCCGATCAGGCCGAGGTGGTCCATCGCCAGCAGCACCGCCATGAGCACGGCGAGCAAGGCCGAGGCGCCCTGGGCCAGCAGGTTCTGCCGGAGCCGGTCCCAACGGTCGGCGGCCACCCCGGCAAAGGGGCCGATGACCACCACCGGCAGCAGGTCTCCGGCAGCAAGGATGCCGAGCCAGAAGGCCGAATGGGTCCAGTCCCAGACAAGCCAGCCGCAGGCAATGCGCTGCATCCAGGTACCCACGAGCGACAAGCCGTTGCCTGTGCAGAACAGGCCAAACTGGGTTTCCAGGAGCACACGCAGCGCAGGCGGACCGCGGCGGGGCGTGGATGGCAGTTCTTCCACCGGTTGCCTAGATCGTTGAGATCGCATCAGAGCAGATCTTTCGGCAGCAGGCTCTCGGGCAGATTCTGGTAGCACACGGGACGCAGCCAGCGGCGGATGGACAGGGTGCCGACGGAGGTAGCGCCGAAGTTGGTGGAAGCGGGGTAAGGTCCGCCGTGCACCATCGCGTCGCAGACCTCCACCCCGGTGGGGAAGCCATTGGCCAGCACGCGGCCTGCCTTGCGCTCGAGGATAGGCAGCAGCTCGCGGGCGGCCTCGGTGTCGTCCTCGTCCATGTGGATCGTCGCGGTCAGTTGTCCGGCCAGAGAACGGGCGAGGTCGCACATCTCGCCAAGACTGTCCACCGTGACGATCAGGCCGAGCGGACCGAACACCTCTTCAGCCAAAGCGTGGTTGCCGAGCCAGTCCTTGCCGGTGGTGCGGAAGAGGTAAGGCGTAGCGCTGCGCAGATAGCATTTCGAGGTGAGCAGCGCCTGCACACCCGTTTCACCGGCGATGCGATCGCGGCCCGCGCGATAGGCCGCCGCGATGCCGTCGCTAAGCATCACCTGCGGCGGGGTTCGACCCAGCGCGGTGCAGGCGGCTTCGGCGAAGGCTTCGCCCTCGGGGCCCCGCATGACGACGGCGATACCGGGATTGGTGCAGAGCTGCCCCGCACCCATCGTGAGCGAGGCAGCCCAACCCGCACCGATCGCCTCGCCGCGGGCGGCCACGGCGCCAGGCAACAGGAACATCGGGTTGACCGAGCCCAACTCGCCGAAGAAAGGGATTGGATCAGGACGCGCCGCACAGAGGTCGAAGAGCGCGCGCCCCCCGGCAAGCGAGCCGGTGAAACCCACGGCCCGGATCAGCGGGTGCTGCACAAGCACCTCCCCCACGTCGCGCCGCCCGCCCTGGATGAGCGAGAAGACACCGGGATGCAGAGCGCAGCGGGCGATGGCGGCCAGCACCGCTTCGGCGACGATCTCGGCAGTACCGGGATGCGCGGAATGCCCCTTGACCACGACCGGACAGCCCGCGGCCAGCGCCGAGGCGGTGTCGCCCCCCGCCACGGAGAACGCGAGCGGAAAGTTCGAGGCTCCGAAGACCGCGACCGGACCGATGGGACGCTGCATCAGCCGCAGCTCCTGTCGCGGCAGGGGTTGACGACCGGGAAGTGCAGCGTCGTGGCGACGGTCGAGATGACCCCCGAGCCGGACATGCGCCGCGAAGAGGCGCAACTGCATCACGGTGCGGCCACGCTCGCTGACGAGGCGGGCTGCGGGCAGGCCGGTTTCCTGGGTACCGATCTCAGTGATGGCCGTGGCGCGGGCCTCGATTTCTTCCGCGATGGTTTCGAGAAAGGCAGCGCGCTCCTCGCGCGTGCTGTAGCCAAAGGACCAGAAGGCCTCTTCGGCTGCGCGGCAGGCCTCGTCCACCAGGCCGGTCGTGCCCACCGAGAAGGCATGCACAGGGCCATCGGCCGGGGTGGAACGGAACTGCGCACTGGTCGCAATCCGCATGCCGGCGACAAGGTGCCGGCCGTGAGGAACGAAAGGGGCTACGACGCTCATGAAGACTCCTTTTTCGCGCGCGCCACGACCCGGCTCGGGCCTTGTAAGCTTGCGAGCGTGGTCATGAAACTTATGTGGCTTATCGCTCTAGAGTTTGGGCGATTCAGCTATTGGTTTCTATCCCGCCGTGCCAAAATCCTATGGCTCTGAGGAAGATCCTATGGCTGTGCGGCGCCCCCGGCCGGGAGTACGTTCCGAAGAGGGAAGCGACGTGTTCGCTGCCGAGCTTCGTGCTTGCGGTCGGGCGGCTTGAGGCGCATTTCGTCAGCCATCGAGTCGCGATGGGAAACATGGGGCGGCCTGAAGAGCCAGGAAGAGACCATGTTCCAGTTCGCCGAAACTCCCAACCTACGCCATTTGCGGATGGTGCAGGTGATCGGCAGGGTGGGCGGGGTAAGCATCGCCGCGCGGGAACTCTGCACCTCGCAACCGGCCGTCACGCAGGCGGTGGCCAACCTGGAGGCGGAGATTGGCACGCCGATCTTCGAGCGCCGCGCCACGGGCACCTATCCCACGGCGATGGGCAAGCAGTACCTGCTGCGGATCGACCGCTTCTTCGAGATCCTAGACACGGCAATCGCGCAGGTCCAGGGCCGGCACGGGGGTGGTTTGGACCGCAACGTGGCCCAGGCGGACCGGCTCATGACCAGCTCGCAGCTGCGCTCGCACATCGTGACCAGCGAGCAGGGCCGGGTGGACGAGATCGCCCAGAACCTCGGCCTCTCGCCCGCCTCGCTGTTCCGCTCGGCCCGCACGCTCGAACGCTCGCTCGGCATGTCCTTGTTCGACCGCACCGCGCAGGGACCCATCCCCAACAAGACCGGCACCTTCCTGGCCCGCGAGTTCCGCCGTGCGGTGCGGGAGATGGAGCTTGCGCGCGGCGAGATTCTGCTTGCGGCGGGAACCGAAAGCCTGGAGCTGGTAGTGGGGGCGCTGCCGATGGCCGGCTCGCAGGAGCTGGCCCAGGCCACGCGGCGCTTCATGGCCGCCCATCCTTCCGCCAAAGTGCGACTCGTCACGGGCGACTACCACACGCTACTCGCGGACCTGACCAACAGCCGCATCGACATGATCTTCGGGATGCTGCGCAAGCCTGACTGGGCGGCCGATGAGGTCAGTGAAGAGATCCTGTTCCGCGACAGCTACTGCATGGTCGCGCGGCCTGGGCACCCGCTGGCCGAGCTCGACGAGGTCACGCCCGCCGACCTGGCGCGTTACCAGTGGGTGGTGCCTTCCGTTGGAACGCCCCGGCGCAACCGGATCGAGGCCATCTTCGACGGCGTGCAGCCGCGCCCGCACTTCCATCTCGAGACCTCGTCACTGACCATGAGCCGGGCCCTGCTGCTCAGTTCGGACACGATCACGCTGATGGCCCGCTCTGAGGTGCAATACGAGCTGGGCCTCGGCATCCTGGCCGGACTGCGCTGCCCTTATCTCGACGACGTGCTGCTCAAGGGCGTCACGACCCGCGCCGACTGGCTGCCGACACGCGCGCATGCGGCTTTCCTCGACTGCTTGCGTGAAAGCACCGCACGATCGCAGCGCGCCGGAATGGGCGCCGTGCCGCCGGGCTGAGCGGGCTACGGCACAGCCGCGCCGCACGGCTCACTGGCGCTCGATACCAGCCTTGTCAATCACCGCGCTCCACTTGGCGATGTCGGCCTCCATGCGCTCGGTCATCTGTGCGGACGTGCCGGCCTGGGCCACCATGCCCAGGGACTGCAGTTCCTTTTGCACCTCGGGAGAGGTCACGGCCGCCTGGATCTCCCGGACCAGCCGGTCGATCACAGCCTGGGGCGTACCAGCAGGCGCGCTGATGCCGTTCCACGACGCAGCCTCGAAGCCGGGCACGCCGCTTTCAGCCAGCGTGGGCACCTGCGGCAGGCCGGGGAAACGCTTGCTCGACGTCACCGCCAGGGGCTTGAGGCTCTTCGCGGCGAGCTGGTTGAGGATCGGCGGCAGAATCTCGAACGCCACCTGGATGTCGCCCGAGCGCAGCGCGGTCAGGATCTCGCCGCTGGTCTTGTAGGGCACGATCAGCGCGTCGATGCCCGTCATCGACTTGAACATCTCGGCCGTCAGGTTCTGCGTGCTGCCCAGCCGCACGGTACCGATGGTCAGCTTGCCGGGGTGGGCCCGGGCATAGGCCAGGACGTCAGCCGTGCTGTTGAACGGCGACTGCGTGCCGGCGATCAGCGTGAGGTCGAACGACGCCATTGTCGAGACGTGGACGAAGTCCTTCATCAGGTCGTAGGGCAGGCGCTTGAACAGCGCGTTGCTGAGCGCCGTGCCGCTGCCGGCCACCATCAGCGTATGGCCGTCGGGACGGGCCTTCGCGGTGCTTACCACCGCAACCATCGGTGCGGGACGGTTCTCGATCACGATGGGCTGGCCCAGGCGCTTGCTCAGCGCCTTGGACATCACGCGCGCGACGATGTCGCCGGCGCCGCCCGGCGCGAAGGCCACGAACAACTGGATCGGCTTGGTCGGGTAGCTTTGCGCGAAGGCGCCGCTGCCGACGACCAGCGCCATCGTCAGAGCCACAGCGCAACGAAAAAGGCTGCGTCGAACGGTCATGTTGTCTCCTGATGGTGTTTCTGGCTCATGGCCTCAGTGCCGTGACCTGTGGCGACAGGCTCGGGATGGCCAGCCGTCAGCCCTTGGGCTCCAGCGCATGCAGGCTCATGGCGAGCGACACCGAGGTGAAGTAACCCACGGTGATGAGCAGCTCGGCGATCACCGCGCGGCCCAGCTCGGCCTCGTAGCGGGCAAAGCGCGCATCCTCGATCCCGGCGCCGGCGAGCAGGTCGCAGACCGCGTCACAGACAACCCCGAGCCGTCCCTCCCTCGCTTCAGGCCGACGCTTTTCGAGGATGGCGACCACCACCGCCTCGGGCACGCCGGCCTTTAGCGCATGGCGGCGATGGTTGGCGATGACGTAGGGCGCGTTCCAGAACACCGCCGTCGAGAGAATCGCCACCTCGCTCTCCGCCTCGCTCAGCACCGGCGAGTGGTCGATGTGGGTGCCGATGATCTCCATACCTTCGGCCAGGCGCGGGTTGTGCAGCCAGATGTTGAACGGCGTGGGGATGCGCCCCCGCCCTTCGCCCAGCCGCGCGATGACTTTCTGCTGCTCAGCGCTGGCCTTTTCCGGATCGATGCGTTCGAGTCGGCTGTCAGTCATGTTCCATTTCCTTCCGGTGAGAGATTGGCGAGCAGGGTCCGGCATCGGCACTGTCGGTACCGACCGGACGCCTGCCCCAAGGGCTGTAAATCGAGTTGCTTCAGCGCGTGAGTCGCGCAGCGCCTTGCCCGGCACGCGGGCGGCGCCGCGCCCCCGTCACGCGCCCCCTATGGCCAGCGCGGGGAACCATTGCCCCAGGAGGCTGCTCGGCCAGGGGACATGGATGATTTGGTCGAAAACCACGTAAATGAACACCGTCACGCAGACCGCCATGGTCAGGCTAAGCCGCCAGGGCTCGCGCCCCTCGATGCGCATGAAGGCCACCATCACAAACGGTATCGTCGGAATCAGTCCGATCACGGCCATGCAGGCAAGGAAGGCGAGGAACCAGCCGAAGAACCTCGCGGCGCGCACCAGCACCACCTTGTTGGGCCGCGCCTCCTCATGGTCGCTGGCCACGTCCATGTGCATGCCACCGTCATGGGCCATTCCAGCCTTTGCCGGCGCAACGAAGGCCTTGTGGGCGAGGCTGATGGTCCCGGCTGCCAGAAGAATGCTCGCGACCACGATCGGTCCGATCTTGGCCATGAACAGCCACTCCTGCGCACTCACCAGCGCGTAGACCGCGACACCGATGAAGAACACGTAGGGAAGGTCTTCGAGTTTGAGAACGATCTTTCCACTGGGCCGCAGTTGCACCAGCCCACCCTTGCGCATCCGGTCGAGCAGCGGCTTCAGGAAGACCAGCGCCGAGAGGACAAGCAGGACCATGACGCCCGGCCGCAGCAGCCAATCGGAGCCGTAACGCATGAAGGAGATCGACATGTAGCGCTCGATCAGCGCACCGAGCACCAAGCCGAGTACCAGCGGCGGACGGGCCCATTTCAGGCACTTCATGATCCAGCCGATCACTCCGAAGACCAGCAGCACGAACATGTCGCCCCAGCTGTGCGAGCCCTCGAAGGCGCCGATGTAGACGATGGGCATGATCACCGCCAGGATCAGCGTGTAGCGCAGCGTCGCGATCTTGGCGAATTTCCCGCTCAACATGAAGCACAGGCCTGCGCCGAAGATGTTGGCGATGGCGATGGACCACACCATCGTGAAGGCCAGGTCCAGGTGCTTGGTCAGGATGTCTGGCCCGGGGACGAAGCCGTGCACCATCATCGCGCCGAGCAGGATCGCCTGTACCGCGCCGCCGGGCAGGCCGAAGGCCAGCATGGGCACCAGCATGCCGCCCTCGCGCGCGTTGTTGGCCGATTCCGGTGCGATCACGCCGCGCACGTCGCCCTTGGTAAAGGTCTGCTTGGCGCCCTTCACGGTCTGCATCGCATGGCCGTAGACGATCCAGTCCGTCACCGCGCCGGTGATGCCCGGGATCATCCCCAGGAACGCGCCCAGACCGCTGCAGCGAAGCACCAGGAACCAGTTGCGCAAGCTGTCCATGACGCCCTGGCGCATCCCTTGGCGCGAATTCTTGACCGGCGCATTGCCGGCCATCGCCGTGCGCTGGATGGCGAGGTCGCACAGCTCGGGCAGCGCGAACACGCCCAGGATGATCGGCACCAGCGGAATGCCGTCCTCCAGGTAGAGCAGATCGCCGGTCCAGCGCATCTGGCCGGTCTGGAGATTGGTGCCGATCATGCCGATGAGGATGCCGAAGCAGGCCACGACCACACCCTTCAGCGGCGCATTGCCCGACAGGGCGGAGACCATCGCGATACCGAAGATCGTCAGCGCCAGCATCTCGGGCGTGGCAATGGCGAGCACCACGGGTCGCAGGAACGGTAGCGAGACGGCCACGACGAGCGCCCCGACCAGCCCCCCGAGCAACGAGGACATGTAGGCCGCACTGAGCGCGCGCGCGCCCTCGCCACGCTTGGTCATTGGCAGGCCGTCGAGCACGGTCGCCTGCGAGCTGTGCCCTGGCACGCCAAACAGCACCGAGGTGACCGAGTCGGCGGTCGCGATGACCGAGTGCATGCCCAGCAGCATGCCGAAGGCCGCGTAGGGGTCCATCTTGTAGGTGAAGGGCACCAGCAGCGCAAAGCCGGTCAGCCCGCCGATGCCCGGCACCAGCCCGAGAGCCAGCCCCACCAAAACGCCGAGCACCAGGAAGATCAGGCGGTCGGGTGACAAGATGATCGCCAACGCGTGGCCGACCGTCGACAGTGTTGCCGAGTCGTTGAGGAAATCCATGAGTTGTCCTGAATAGCAAGCAAGCCCGGCGGGATCACACCGTGAGCCGGCGAGGGCCGGAGACGGGTGCATCGGCCACGGAGCGGTCCGCACAGGGAACGCCAGGCCTCAGCGCCCATCGCTTAGACATGTTTAGGGCTTCCGGTCGGCAAGCATCGGATAAAGGACTTGCGCGGTGCGGCCCCAAACCCACGCGCGCTCTTCCTCGCTCAGGCTGGCGAAACAGGTATGCCCCTGGTCGATCAGCTTCTTCAAGGGCCCCGCCGAAGCCGGATAGTTCGAACCGAAGGCCAGGTGATCAGCCCCGAAAACCTCGGCCAGGACCGGGAAGAACGCCTCGGCCCCACCCGCAGCCGCCTGCGCGAGGTCGAAGGTCCGCGGCGTGATCTTCATGTAGACGTTGTCGTATCGCGCCAGCTCGAACAGCTCCGCGCAGGCTGCATAGGGCGGGCCCTGCTCCAGAACGGGCCGGCCACAATGATCCAGCACGATCTTCACCGTGGGGAAGCGCTTGGCCAACTCGGCCACCATCGGCAGGCCGGCCGGCGTCGTTTGGACCGCCATGGTCATGCCGATCTCCGCACAGCGCTCCCAGACTGGGAAAGTGGCCGGATCAACCAGCCAACTCCCGTCGCTCTGGTGCGTCGCCCCGCCGGTGAAAAGCCGGATACCGCCCATGCCGCGGGCCAGCCAAAAATCGAAGGTCTTCAGCGCATCGGGCGCCAGCAGATCGAAGGAATAGACACCGGTGAAGCGCTCGGGCTGTTTCGCCACGCTGTCGGCCACATAGGCATTGTTGGTGCCGTAGGTCGTCGAGGAATGCACGATCGCGGCCTTCGCCACGCCGGCCTCATCCATTTCCGCGACCAGTTGCTCGAAAGTGATCGGGCGCGTGGCTGACCAGTTCGAGCGATGCCCATGCTGGGGAGCGATGGGATAGCGAACCGTGTCCGTCGAAATGATGTGGGGGTGAATGTCGATGATTTCCGGCTTCATGGAAATGGGCCTTCTGGTGGTTTGATAATCTGCTGACAGCCGTTTGGAAATAACGGCATGCACGCGCGCCTAGACCTGCCCTTTCGCAAGTGCGGGGCGCACGTGATGATTCCGTCGGGAGTGCGATAGGCAGTCGAAAAGCGCGGCAACGGGACCGTTATCCGCGCCTTTGAGCACGTCATCCAGGATCAAAGATTCCGCACCTTGCGTGCGATATCGAGCTCCGACTTGGGCGTGGCAAACAATTTATTGACGATCTGTTCCACCGCGCCCCCGTCGATGGGATCGATCGGGAAACCCTGGCTCTTGAGCGCCGCGGTGAACTCGGGATCGGTGACTGTCTTCGAGAAAGCCGTGCGCAGCGCATCGACCCGGTCTTGAGGCACATCCTTGGGCACCGCAATGGGCCTCCCCGCCTCGAACGGCGCCAGGAAAAAGTCGAACAGCGCCTTGACCTCCGGCTTGGTGACGTAAGTGCTCAGGTTCGGGACGTCCGGGAATTCCGGCGGGCTTTTCCAGCCCAGGTGCAGCAGCACCTTCATCTTGCCGTCGGAGAGCATTTTCGCCGCCTCGCCCTCCTTCAGGCCGTCAAGAGTCGGCGCCCAGCCATCGACTTCACCGCGCTGCATCGCCAGATAAACTTCGCCGCGCCCCGTGTAGCCGGGGACAATATTCATCTTGGTACCCAGCTGCTCGTTGAGCAGCGCGGGCAACGTCCGGTTCTCATTGGAAAAACCAGTCGCACCAATGGTCATCTTTTTCTTGAAGAGATCATCCGCCGTGGTCACGCCCGAGCGGGTCATCGCAACAAGACAGTATTGAACCTTGTCGAGACTGCCGAGCCACCTGACCTTGCGCGGGTCAAAGCCGCCCTGCCTGGGCTCCAGCAATGGAACATAGAGATTATTGCGCTGCAGGAATCCCACCACGGTGCCGTCACTCGGCTGCCTGGACTGGAGCGAGGCTGCTGCGACCATTCCCCCCGCACCAGCGACGTTCATCACAATGGCCTTGGGTTGTCCGGGAATGTATTTCACGAAGAATCGCGCAAATTGACGCGCAACCAGGTCGGTCGGCGTGCCTGCGTCCGCGCTGACAAGAAGTGTCAGGGTTTTGCCGCGATAGAAATTTTCGACCGACTGGCCAAAAGCCGGACCGACGACCATCGCGGCGGCTGCAAATGCCAAACCGGACATTGCCGTTCGACGCGTAATACCCGTTTCCATCTTGTCTCCTTTAGTAGTCGTCAAGGAAAAAATTGCCATTCCAACTTTTCCTCTTTTCCGTATGCAGCAATCCGGACGCCTTCTTCACACCGGCCTTCCTGCGGCGTTCCAGGCCCGCCGCGAGGCCGGCCCGTCACGCTCGGAACGTGGGTTGATCTTAGGTGCTGAGCCGAACGGCGCGGGTACAGGGGAATCGATTCGAATGACCGCGGAGAAGAATTGATGTGCCCCCAGCCAACCCGGCATCGAAACGGCGGATGCAGCGATCTGGAGTCAAAGGGTTAACCCCGAGTCCGCGGATATTTGCCACCTTTCCCGTGCCGCCAAGCCGCCAGCCCACGGGCCGCGGCAGGACATTCGATCGCCAACGCATGATTTTGAATTGGCACCCTGCATTGCAGGGGGCTAGCCTGTAGTGGCTGCCAACGAGGGGGTTTTCGACGATTGACCTTCGCGGCCAGAACCAAAGGAGGAGATTGATGATGGCTCAAATGCTCAACCGACGCCGCTTCTTGCGCAACTCCGGCCTTTTCGGGCTGGGTGTGGCCGCGGGCGGACTCGCCACCCCGCATATTGCGCGATCCACCGCCACCCAGATCAGGATCGTGACCAACCCGGGACTGGAGAACGCCACGCTGAATGCCCTAATGGACCAGCTAGGCTATTTCAAGCAATTCGGCGCCAATGCACTCATTGTCCAGGCTCCCGGCGCCACCGGCCCTTTCGATGCCATCGCTACCGGCGCTGCGGATATCTGCTTGGTATCGGGGTACAACATGGTGCTGTCTCGAATTGAGCAAGGCGCCAACGTCAAGATCGTTGGCGCCGGCATGAAAAAGTGCGCGCTGACAGTTTTTGCCAAACCCAATGGCATCAGGACGCTTGCCGACCTGAAGGGCAAAACGGTGGCGGTCGGCCCAACCCTGGGCCTGCTGCATGCGCTGATGCTGCAGTTGCTGAAGGAAAAGGGCATCGATGCTTCACAGGTGAATTTCGTCGACCGTGGAAGCAACGACCAGTGTTATGACGCGGTCGTGAAGGGCGAGGCTGATGCCTGCTGTTCGAGCATCTCGCATCTGAACGACCAGGATGGGCTGGCGACCATCAGCGAAGGCAACCTCTGGCAGGCGCTGCCCAAATGCACGTTTCAGATGGCCTACGCTTCCGATTCCGCGCTCAGGGACAAACACGAGGCCATGGTCGCGGTCATGGCCGCCCATGGAGCGCTCTACGACTACCTGATGTCGCCCGCGGCCCATGACGCTTTCTTCGCGGCACGCAAGCGCGCCCAGAAGCAATTTGACCCTGCCTCGGCACAGGCCATCTGGGATTTCAACCAGGTGCAGCGCCCTTACTCCAAGAACCTGTCGCTGAGCGACGAGGACATCGCTTATCTGCAGCACATGTACATTGGCCTGGGTGCCCTCAAGCGCATGCAGCCCATTGCCGCAGTGGCCGACATGTCGGCCGCCAAAGCCGCAGCGAAATGGCTGGGTTGATTCCTCTTTCCGTCGAGCGTGAAACAAGCCCCGCTCACCGTAGGCGGGTCGAAGGGCAGGCACTCGAATGTCGTAGCGGGGCTCCGACAAGTTCTTCCGAACTTGTCGAAAGACTCGACCTGAATGAAATACTTCATTGGCAATCGCAACTGGAGTAAGGCGATTGCAATTCAAGCCTTGTGCCAGTGCATGCGCATCATCGGCATGCGCTGGCATGGAAGCCACCACCGTGGGCGGGAAGACGCCGATTCAGAAACTGTGCTGGATACCTGCTATGATACTGCTCTGCGAGCCGCCGGGCATGGGCGCAATGGCAGGCGTGCTTCCAGTTGCACGCAAGGCCAGTGTGCCGCTGTTCTTTATATGGGCGGCGGTCAGGTACAGGGTGGTGCGCTTCGACAAAAAGTATCTGCCACGCACGTTCACCATCAGCGCCTTGTTGGGCGAATTGTCAAAATCCAGCCTGGCCAGCATTCCATCCATGGAGTACGGGCCGAACGGGATGACACCTTGCACCCAGACCATGTCGCTCTTCGGGGTCGCGACGTCGCCCTCGTTGTTGCGTTTGATCCAGCCGGCAGCCAGTTTCGTGCCTCCAGTCACGTTCCAGTAGCCGGCGAGCACGAAGCGCGTGTCGGTCCGATCCGGCGAGGTAAGCCCTCCGAAGGTGGCTGCCGTGCCGCCATAAAGCCGCTCGTAGGCGGTGGCTACGGCCCAGGAACCAACCGCGTATCTTGTGTAGAGCGACCACTCGCGGCACGGCTTTTTATCTGCCGCCTCTCCCGGGCAATTGGTGGCAACCGTACTGTTGCCGGCCAAGGCATCCCTTCCAAAGCTGTAATTCGCCCCTGCACTGACGGGTCCCCACTTGCCGAGATAGCTGACGGAATTGTCAACCCGCGGATTGGAAATCCTCTCGTCCACCAATCGCAGGCCGTGGTTGCCATACCCGAATGGATTGGCGTCTTCAAAGCCGTAGCGAAACATCGTGTACTGTCGGCCCAGGCGCACCGTGCCGAACCGGCCGGACAAACTGACCCATGCCTGCCGTCCGAACAGCCGCCCGCCGTGGCCCAGCGCACCGGTGTCAGGCGCAAAACTGTTTTCCAGGTTAAACGCCACCCTCAGTCCCCCACCCAGGTCTTCGCTGCCGCGAAATCCAAAATGCGGTGTGGAGATTCCATTGCTGGCCCGGAAACTGGTGTCTTGCTGGCCGTTAGTCGTGGGAGATCTGCCACTCACCGCCTCAACCCCCATATCGACCGCTCCATAGAGCGTGATATTGCCGATGCCTTTGCTTCCCTTCTGCTCTACATCCTCGTCTTGCGACCACGCCGGGCCAGCCACTGCAACTGACGCCGCCACGAGAAGTGGGTTGACGATTCTTGATCTTGTCGCTCTCATGCAATTTTCCATTGGCGGGGCCCGGAACACCAGAGAGGCGCTTGGCAGCTTCATTGATTTGTCTCCATAACCCGTTATCGTGGCACGCCGGAAACCATGATCCTCCGAATTTTGGATCACATTTTTCCGTCTGGACTTTGTGTACACACGGATAGGCATTGTCCGTGCGTCGCCGCAGCGCCCATTGGGGATGACGGCGCACTGAAATATTGTCTGTGTCTCGCTGCAGCGTCCATTGAAAAAAAGTGCTTGAGGCTTGAGTAAGCGGTTAAGCCTCGCGTGAGGAACGGGTACAGGAGCTTGCGCAGTCGTTGAGAGCTGGCACCAAGACCCACGAGTGCCATCCGCGTTGCAGAACGGGGACGACCGCAGGTGCACTGCCCCAAGTCATCTAATCGTGTCTGGCCGAGGCGCATATGAAGGGCCTTGCGGCCAGACACGAGCGGCTGCAGGCGACAAGCCTTTAGCTTGCTCGGCAGGCACCTGGGGCATTCGTCACTCTGTTTACGCAGCGGCTTTACCATCTCTTCAAGTCAGAGGAAATTTAACTCAATCGACCGGATAGAAGACTGCCGGCAATATCTGGATGCGTCCCAAGTGGACCGCCAAGATTCTTGCTCGCTGTAGGTGAATCATGCTTGAGGAATTTTTCCGAACAAGTCCATTGACATACGCCAACTGCTGCAAAACTTCATGGGATATGCGGCCAGCACC
Organism: Pseudomonadota bacterium; assembly: GCA_023410975.1. Classification (GTDB taxonomy): domain Bacteria; phylum Pseudomonadota; class Gammaproteobacteria; order Burkholderiales; family Burkholderiaceae_C; genus Azohydromonas. The sequence goes on along the minus strand of JAEYPG010000121.1, from coordinate 9,913 downwards.
CCTTGGGGTTCTGTCTATTTAGGAACGCGATTGGAAATGAGTCTTTAGCCCATCAACTGACTCGGCCTCGATGTAGAAAGGAGCACAACATGAACGCCTCCACGATCACCCAGCCGAAGCACGAGTTGTGCTTCCGCACCGTGTCCGACCAGCGACGCGCCTACGCCTTCCCATGTGACGCCAAAGGCAACGTGGACCTCGATACCTTGAGCGATCTTGCGCGCAATGATTACTTGTTTGCGCGCGTCTTCATCGGACGCACCTACGGCGCACCCACTGTTGAAGCCGTGCAATAGGTGCTTCTCGACTACCGACTTCAACACGGTAGGGCCACTCAACAGCGCTTGCGGGGATTCATCGCTTTGCAAACTGGCATGCACACCGGAACGCTATTGGGCAAGCGTGCGGCAGTACATTTACTCTGTCGGCGATGGGAGGCCTGTTGCAAGCGCAACCGCTTTAGATATGCACCGATTGACGCGACTGCACGCGCGCATCGGAAAGTGCTCGATCAACAAACGCCGCCTGGAAGATCTACGTTGCATCCGCAACGTAAATGATGATGGTATATGACGTATGGAAAGCTGGTTTCCCGACCAGATTGAAGGGAATGTGGCGGGCTGGTTTCGGTGGTCTGCGAACGGCGTAAGGCAAACGGCGGCACAATGGTGGCTCTGAGCGGTTTGTGACCGTCGAGCCGGTAGCAGGTGACGTGGCCTTTCGGGCACGGGCATGCGACACCAGGGATCACAACACCTTGTCCAATGTCCGCCCGTTGAATGACGTGAACGAATCATGCAAGTGAACGCAGGCCGTGCCGGGCGCCCAAAGCATCGCAAACCGTCCAAGAAGAAGCCGAATCGGAATCCCGAGGGCCTACACAGTCAGCGCCTGCGCACCGATGGCGCCACTGCCTCCGCCCCAACTCGTTCTGGCCTCACTACGCAAGCCACGTCCTCGAAAGCTGCGCTCCCGGGTGAAGCGTTCGGAATCGAGAGGGAACTTCAAGCTCTGAAGAGCACGGCACAGGCGTATCGGAAGCCTCACCACCGGGAAGCAGCAGTGCTTGTTCTGGCGGCGGTAGGTTGCCTTCTTATTCCTGCCAGTGCCGGGCACCTGCTGCTCAACCTTCAAGACTGGGCATTCCTGGCCACCATTGCGGTTCTGGCCGTATGGCTGTTGGTTCGCATGCGGCGCTATCAAGATGCGCTCAACAAGCACTTTGACAACGGATTGGCCCTCATCAACCAGGCAGTCGCGGATCCGAGCAAGCGGCTGGTGTTCCGGTCGAACGTGGCCAAGCTGCGTGCCGAGTGGCTGGCGCCCCGCAAGTTCTTCGAGTCGGGTTCGAGCCTCTGCGCCGCCTTGGTGCTCTATGTCATGGCGCTGCTCGCCACACACGCTTTCGGTTTGATGCGCTGATTTCTTCAGCAGCCTGTGGTTGATCAGCAACTACATTTCACATAGTCGATGGCCGCTTGGCGAGTTTTCAGCGCCAGTCCTGCCTACGCTCGGTACCGCCATCCCATAAGTTGTCACGCTTCATCCTGCGCACCGAATTCACCCGGTGCGAAAGCAGTTTGCGCGTAACCGGCCAACACGGGCAGCCCCTTGTCGCCGTCGGCCCGGTCCATCCATTTCCAAGCCCAGAGCACCGGTCGCTGCTCGTCGTGGCGGCTCCAGGGCGCAGTACGAAGATTCAAGGGAACCGGCCATAGGGTGGAGCGCGCCGCCTCAATCGGCTGATCTACAAGGGGCAATTCATGCTGTCGCGCGATCTGACCAGCAAGTGCTCCCATGTCAGGCGCAGGGCTACGCTCGGGTGCCCGGGGCACGGCAAGAGCACGCGGCGCCGGGCAGCGCGCTTTGAACAAGACCTTGGCGCCTACAGCTTGAAAACTGGACGCCTTCCGGCATGTGTCGCTGCAGCACGTTGGAAACGAAGGCATTGACGGCTGGTGAACTGAACGGACATAGTGACGTCACTTTCCAACAGTACACCGAGGAGAGCCCATGTCCCGCGTTTTTGCCTATGCCCGCGTGGCTACCGTCGAACCACTCATTGACAACCAGCGTGAGCAGGTTGCCCAGGCCGGCTACAGCATCCCCGATCAGCGGTTCATTGAGGAGCAGGTATCCGGATCGGTGCCGGCGCTGCAGAGGCCCGGCTTCGTCAGGCTGCTGGACAGCATGGAGGAAGGCGACACGCTTGTCGTCACGAAGCTCGACCGCATCGGACGCGATGCCATCGACGTACAGCAGACGGTGCGACTGTTCACGGAGCGCGGCATCCGGCTGGTAGTCCTGCAACTCGGCAAGCTCAATCTCACCAGCTCGGCGGGCGCTCTCATGGTCAAGGTCTTGGCAGCGGTGGCGGACTTCGAGCGGGACCTGATCATTGAGCGTACGCAGGCTGGACAAGCACGCGCCCGCGCCGAGGGCAAGCACATGGGGCGGCCCGCCAAGACCACGCCGCAACAGCGGGAGACCATCCAGCGGCGGCTGCTGCAGGAAGGGGCATCGGTCTCCCAGGTGGCTCGGGATTTCGGCATCAGCCGGGCATCGGTCATCAGCATCAGGGACGCGGCGGCGGCCCAGGCGGTAGCTTGACCCTGTGAAGGCCCTGCTGCCTTCACAACTGCACTTGCGCGCTACCGGCGCAAGCGTAGATTCAAGACGCCATCCGAGAACGCGGTGCCGAGCCGGAACGGGATGCCGAAAGGCCGACCAAGTACCGCTCCCGCCTCCTCCTTGACGATGACAGGCAGCCCGCCTGCGGCCACTACCGCTGGCGGGTTGCTTCGTTTCGACCCCCCACAAGCGCTCCAATAGCTTCGCCGGGGCGTTTTCCTTGTGGATCTCAGCTGCCGGCCTGGGGCCTTGCAAGGCCTCAGCCCTGCCCTCTCGCTGACTGAGCTTGAGCGCCTTACGTGCAAGGTCTGGAGACTATTCGGGAAACAGGCTTTGCTCGGGCGGATCCAGCGGTCGCGCTCCCCGCCCTTCCTGGCTGGCGCGGTAGGTGAATAGCCGGCCGCGCGCCATGTTGCCCAGCGGCCGATGGGCCGCGATGAAATGCGCTGGCGTGAAACTCAGTGCGTCAGCGTCCATGCCGGCAAGCTGCCGCGTCAACTCCAGGTCCGCGACGGCCATGGACGGGCTCTGCGACTCCTCCCATTCGATGAGCGCATCCTCTATGGGCGTCACCTCTGGCGAGGCCTCGAGTTGCACGTTCAACGAAAAGCGCACAGGGCCGTCCCGGAGGCGCCGCAACAGGTCCTCGCGCAAGTGGTCGGCGCCCAGAAGTTCGGTGACCGAGCCGGCCGCTACGCCTGCGGCCGGCGTGAGGTTGAACTTCATGGCCCTGTCCGGGCCCAGCAGATACGGGTGGCCGCTCCAGTACTGCTGCGTGGCCAGGCTGGTCACGGGGACGGAGGTGGCCTTCAACAGCAGCGCGGCGACTCTCGGATGCTCGAGCAGGAAGACCGGCAGTTTCGTCAGCGGGTGCAGGTTGGCTTCCATGAACTCGACGAACTCCTGCTGGTCGCGCCCGAAGGGATTGGGGGAGTTGGTCATCAGCCAATCCACACAGCATTCCGTGACCGAGCCCGCGTCGGCATCGAACTCCTGCACGCCGAATATCTTCAACGCGATGCCCCGGACATCGGGCTTCAGGTCGTGCCGAACCTCCCCCACGCCGTTGGAGAAGCGCGCCAGCACGTTGTAGCGCTGCTTGCCGCCGTCGCTGAGCAGGCCTTGGCGTACCGATGCCGGACGGTCGGAGCGCAGCGTGAGCGTGCCCATCAAGCAGCCGTGGGATTTGGTGTGAAAGACACGCCGGTTCACCGGCGGCGCATGGCGCAGGGACAATTCCTGCTGTGTGGCTTGCACCCGCTCGATGTGCTGACGGAACTCGGCCTCCTCGGCGGCTTGGCTGCCGAACTTGTACTGCTCGTGCCTGTAGAGTGTGTTCGCAAGCATTGCGGGCTCCTCTCGCTGTCGTGGGCAGCTCACGACGGTGTATGTCCGCTCGCGGTCGACGTCAACCCGGCTGGCCGCCTTTCGTGGCGCTCGCCGGGGACACGCGTGGCAGTCTTCAAAGCCCGTGCTCCGCGGTCTTGCCGAGATCGCTCCAACCAAACCCAGCAATCCATCAGCACCCAGGGATGCGCTTTTCAGCCCCTGCCCGCTGGCTCGCCTGAAAGCGTCCCTGCCTCTACACCGATAATCCTCAACTGCAACAACCCAACTTTCTCCGTTGAGGGAGAAACACTGCCATGCCGACCAAGAAAACCGCCGCTACCAAGAAAGCGGCCGCCAAGCAGCCCGCAGCCAAGAAGGCAGCGCCCGTCGCCAAGAAGGCTGCCGCGAAGAAGGTGCCGCAACCGCTGGCAGCTGCGACGTTCCGCACGAAGATCGACCTGGCCAACCTCGCGGTCGGTGCCAAGACGGTCAAGCAGCTCGCCCGCGTGGTGGCCAAGCTCGCGCAGACGCTGGCCCGGATGGACGAGAACGGTGCCGTGAAGCTGGAGCAGCCCGTGACGGCCAAGGGCGCGCACTTGGCCACGACCGACGCCAAGGCCGCCAAGCGCTTCGGCATGGAAGAAGGCCGTGCCCCGCGGGCAGCGAAGACAGCCGCACCGGCGGCCAAGAAGGGCTCGGGTGCGGCACAAGCCGCCGAGACGCCGGCCCCCACGAAGAAGGCGGCCACCAAGAAGGCCGCGGCCAAGAAGACGCGCGCTCAGGCCAAGCCTGCGGATACGGCCCCGGTGGCCGAAGTGGCGGATACCGCAGCACCCGCGGCAAAGAAGGTGGCGGCCAAGAAAGCGCCTGCCAAGAAGGCAGCAAGCAAGAAGGCCGCGCGCAAGAGCAGCGTCAACGGCGCGAACGAGCCTGCACGTGCTGCGGGTGGCGAATCGGCCGCAGCCCCCGAGGCGCCGCCGGCCACCGACATGCCGGGCGCTGAGGCCGCCGCGTCCTGACACTTCAAGGGTGTTGGAGGTGCCCTGCTCCGGGCTGGCCGGCATCCGGCGCCCGGTGCAGGGATTTTCATGACCTTGCCGTTCACGCCAGCAGCGAAGGAGGATCATCTCGTCATGGCCATGGAGGAAAGCAGCATGAGACAGCTGCGCGTGACCATTCCAGACGGTGTGGAGTTCGCGGACCTGTGCCTGTCGCGCGACGTGGAAGACGGCTTGCTGCGCTTCGAGATGGCGCCCATCGAGGCCATCTGCGAGGCCAGTGACCTGGACCTCGACGCGATCGTGCAAGGCCCACGGCCGCTGGTGGGGCTGCTGATCGCCGCCTGGTACGAGGCCCATCTCGCGCAAGGCGGCGCACCGGATCCGGTACAGGAGGACCTGCTGGAAGAGGCCCGGCTTGAGATGGAGCACGGCGGCGGCTTCGCGTACCCGCCAGGACACGCCTGAGCTCGCAAGCTGACTGGGCTGCACGCCGGCTTGAAATCTCGCCACGCGAGCCCTTGGTCCGGGTGTGGCGATGCTGAAACAATGGCTCACATCCGGCCCGCACGGGTGGCAAAGTTCAGGACCATGTCATCGATGCCCGACCAGCAACCGTCAAGGCTGCTCCAGACCTTTTACAGTCGACTGTCCCGCCGCTATGGTGCGCCGGGTGTGTGTTTGCGCGACTTTCCCGGCCGCTGGCTGGTGTTCCGCACCGCGGACCTGGCAGCCGGGCTGGAACGGGCGGTCATTGATGTCGAGCTGCCAGAGCACGACATGGCCGAGGAGCTCGCGGAGATGGAGTCCAGGGCGCAATGCGCCGTTGGCCACGACCACGATGCGACCCTGGTGCTGATGTACCTGGCCAGGCGGCTGCGGCCGGGTCACGATCCGCACGCCGCACCAGCAACGACCGTTCTCTCCATCACGGTATGGAGCCTGGCACAGGCCACGGCGCTGACGGGCCGCATCGAGCTCGACGAGGCCGGCACACCGGTCTGGATTGGCATGCCCGACGCCCTGCCCCGCGCTGGGGACCGGCGCACTTGCTGACACGCCCGGCTTTAATAGCTGCGCAAGTGCAGGCGCTGTCAACGCCCCCCGCAGGCTGCGCCAAGCCACCGCGTGGCAGTGCCGGGTACTGCCGCGAAGATGACATTGGCTCCGCTCGGGCACGGGCGCCCTATGCCATGCAGCAACCGGGACAGTTGCAGCGGGCACGCGGGGCAACGCCACCGCCTTTCAACAAGGACTCCAGGCAAACTTGCAGGAACGACTGCTCTCGTAGCCGTGCGCCGCGGCAAGACGTTTCCGGCGCCGAACTGCCCGCGTACCAAACGCCCTGCCTTGACGCGCTAGACGGCCGGTTCGCCGGGCAATCAGTTGACCGGCGAGTCCATAGAATCTGCTGCGTGAGGCACGGCGGCTGCTGTACTTGAACCACTCCGGATGGCCCGATCTCACGATCACGCCGTGCCTCACACCTCATCAGCCTTTGTCGGCCTGAAGCAGTTGAGTGGTCAATGGAGCCCAGCAGCTTGTGCCCCAGGGAAAACTTGCCAGCGCTGGGTAGGCGCAGCGAACGGTTTTTCTTCGCGCTCAGCTCTCGCTGCCCATGCGACTATCTGGCGGCGAAGCAATAGAAGCGTCCCGAACCACCGGTTTTCACCAGGGCATCCGGACTGCAGCCCGCGGACTGGTGCGAGAAGTTCCAGGACTTTGCCCAGTTCTCCGGCATGGGCCCGATGCGGTCATGGTGTCCAACCACCGCCGAGCCATCGCCACCGCTGTGCGTCCATGCGCGGCAGGTGGTGTCGGTTTGCGGCGCGAAGGCGGTACCGTCCGCACGCGAGCCGGTGAGCATGTCGTGCTCGTTCGGGTTGTCGCCTCGGCCCCGCACGGCGTTGCCGCGCTCGTCCAATGCAGTCTCCTTGCTGAGGTTGTTGCCGTTGTGAAGATGATCGATATCTCGTGCAATCAACGGTAAGCGGCCAGCAAAGTCAGGTTGAACGCTCAACAGCGTAACGGTGACGATCGTGTCCATGAAGCAGGAGTAAATGGACATGAACGAAGACAGCAAGGTACGGCGCCGTCGGAAGTACGACGACAAGTTCAAGCAGCAGGTGGTGGCCGAATGCGACCAGCCCGGTGCATCCATCGCAAGCATCGCGCTTTCGCACGGCATCAATGCCAACCTGGTGCACACCTGGCGCCGCGAGTCCCGGCAGGCAAGTGAGCCGCCAGAGCCACCAGCACCACCGCCGGCGACGCCGCAGAACCCGCCGACGTTCATTCCCCTGGCATTGGCGCCGAACCCCGTGTCGGTGGTCGCCGACATCCGCATCGAGCTGCGCCGCGGCGGCACGACGGTCGCCGTGACGTGGCCGCTCGGAGCCGCTGCCGAGTGCGCGACCTGGCTGCGGGAGATCCTGCGGTGATCCGTGTCGAAGCCCTGTGGCTGTCCACCGCGCCGCTGGACATGCGCGCGGGCATGGACACGGCGCTGGCGCGCGTGGTGGCCGTCTTCGGCGCGGCCCGGCCGCACCATGCGTACTGCTTCGCTAACCGGCGATCCAACCGCATGAAGGTCCTGGTTCACGACGGCATCGGCATCTGGCTGGCGGCGCGGCGGCTCAACGCCGGCAAGTTCGTCTGGCCCCGGGACGGCAGCTCCACCTTGACGCTGAGCCAGCCGCAGTTCGACGCGCTGGTGCTGGGGCTGCCGTGGCGGCGCATCGGCGAGGCCGGCGTCATCACGGTGGTGTAGCGCGGCATCAATTGCCGGTTGTGCCAATGGCGGCCAGGCCGCCAGTGCTGGCACGATCACGGCCGTGATCACCGACGACCGCCTCCACACGCTGGACCCTGAGCAGATGCGCCAAGTGCTGCTGGAGCTCATGGCCGAGGTGGCGCGCAAGGACGAGCTCATTGCGCAGCGGCAGCGCGAGATGGACCTCAAGCAGGCCACCATCGACAAGCTGACCTACGAGATCGCCCAGCTCAAGCGGCTGCGCTACGGCGCCAAGAGCGAGCACTTCGACCCCGGGCAGAAGCTGCTCTTCGACGAGGACATTGACGCCGACATCGCCGCCGTCGAGGCACAGCTCGAAGCGCTCAAGGACTCGGTGCCGCGCGACAGCGAGCCCAAGCAAAAGCCAAAGCGCGCTCCGCTGCCGGCCCACCTGCCGCGCCGCGACGTGCACCACGAGCCCGAGGACACGAACTGCCGCTGCGGCTGCGCGATGAAGCGCATCGGCGAGGACGTCAGCGAGAAGCTCGACTACACGCCCGGCACCTTCACGGTAGAGCGCCACGTGCGCGGCAAGTGGGCCTGCTCGCACTGCCGCACGCTGGTGCAGGCCCCGGTGCCGGCACAGATCATCGACAAGGGCATCCCGACGGCCGCTCTGCTGGCCCACGTCGCGGTGGCCAAGCACAACGACCATCTGCCGCTGTACCGGCAGGAGCCGATCTTCGGCCGCGCCGGCCTGGCCATCCCGCGCTCCACGCTGGCGGCCTGGCTGGGCCAGTGCGGCGTGCGGCTGCAGCCGCTGGTGGACGCACTCAAGGCCGAGCTGCTGCGCTGCGCCGTGCTGCACGCCGACGAGACGCCGGTGGGCATGCTGGCTCCCAAGACCGGCAAGGTCCACAAGGCCTACCTCTGGGCCTACGCCTCGGGCCCGATGGAGCCGATCAAGGCGGTGGTCTACGACTTCGCCATCAGTCGTGCAGGCGAGCATGCCAGGGCCTTCCTCGGACACGACGAGAAGGCGCCCAAGGAAAAGCGCTGGCTCGGCAGCCTGGTGTGTGACGACTACGTCGGCTACTCGGCGCTGTTCCGCCAGGGCGTGACGGAAGCGGGCTGCATGGCCCACGCCAGGAGGTACTTCTTCAAGCTGCACGTCACCAACAAGAGCACGCTCGCAGAGAAGGCGCTGGAGTACTTCGGGCTGCTCTACGACGTCGAGCGTCTCATCAAGGACAAGAGTGCACAGGAGCGGCTGGAAAAGCGCCGCGACCTGGCCGTGCCCATAGCCAACGCGCTGCTCAAGTGGCTCAAGGCCGAGCGCGAGCACGTCACCGACGGTACGGCCACCGCCACGGCCTTCGACTACAGCCTCAACCGCTGGGCCGCGCTCACGCGCTACCTCGACGATCCAGCCCTGCCGATCGATAACAACCACGACGAGCAGCAGATCAGGCCTTGGAGCACCGGTCGGAAAAATTGGCTCTTTGCAGGCACGCTCCAGGCCGGCCAGCGCGCCGCGGCCATCACAAGCCTGATCCAGTCAGCCAAGCTGAACGGACACGATCCCTACGCGTACTTCAAGGACGTGCTCACGCGGCTGCCGACACAGCGAGCCAGCGAGATCGAGGCACTGCTGCCGCATCGCTGGAAACCGGCCAGCTGAGAGCGGCGACCATCAGTGCCGCCTCGGCGCTGACCTGACTTCCCCGGCCGCTTACAATCAACGCGCCCTTGGCGTTGAACCAAGGTCCCGTGCCAATGCGGTCGCGCGCATTCACCGCGGGGACGCCAGGTGCGTTGCCTGAAGGGTTGGTTGGCGGCACGCTGAGGTAGGCACGCCAGGTGCGACTGCCAGCACCAGCCGCCGTCGCCAACTGTTGGCAGTGAGCGTCCGCGCCGGTCAAGCCGCCGAGATCCGCGCCTTTTCCGCTGCCCACACTGGTGACGAAAAAGCTCATCGGCCCGGTGGCGGTTGGCGTCGAAACATTCGAGGCAGGTCCGGGCATGGCGCACGAGGCCAGGAGGGCCACAGCGCCAGTGAGTGGAGCAAGGAGGACGTTGGCTCGCATGGTGCTTGATCTCCAAGAGCAAAATCAGTTGACGATGTAGCAGGTGTGAGTGGCGGTCAGGAAGCGCGCTTTTTTGGCGGTGAGGGCGCGTTTTTCGGCGGCGAGCGTGCTGCGGCGTTCGCGGCGTGCGGGGG